>JAICXZ010000082.1 GCA_025934475.1 Mucilaginibacter sp.
AAAACAGCTTGTCATAGTTAGTTCTTTTTTTATCGATAATGCTCCATATCATAGTGGCCAGGATACCAAATAAAATAACAGTAAGATAAAATGTAACGCCAAAATGATTATCGCCCGGGAAACTGGCGTGTATTTTTGGATCATAACCGATATGATAAATATGCTTGTCTAACCAATGGAAAGCACCGGTTAGCGGTTTGAACAGCTTGTTCATGTCAAATCCGTCTTTAGAGAATGCCAGCGAAGCAATAAATGCGTTCAGCATCACGCACAGCAGGGAGGTGATGCCAAAAAACAAAAACACAAACCGGAAGCCGAACTTCTCCCAGGGTTTCCAGGGGATGACAAGCGTTGCCATAGCGGTAGGATTGGGTTAATTGGTTGTAAATAAAGATAATAAGAAAAAATTACTTCAGTTGGAAGAGTTTTTAAAGTAATTATTGTTCCGGAGGATAGGAGCGTCCTTGAACGGCCTCTGCCTATTCAAGGGAAGCTATTGGCTTGAGGTTTAGGGCAGGCACCTCGCAATCTTAGTTCAGGAGGTTTTACTAAGTGCTAGCGGCCCTACTCTTGTATTAACTATCCTTTCTTATCCTGATTCTTCGACAGATCAAACGGCACAACAATCTTCAAACTAATATTACGTCCCATATTAAAGATACCTGGCTGTATACCTGCCGGAACGGTTGGATTATCAAAATACTTCAGGCGGCTCATATTCGACTGATAATTTTTATTGGCCAGGTTAGTCCCTTCTACAAAGATTTTCAGCACCGTGTTGCCATTGGCATTCACTAGATTTCCTCCTATGCCAGCGCTTATCAAATTATATCCGGAAGTGTAGGTCTCCGTGCCATATGCTGCGAAGTAATGATTCTGCGGATCATAATGATCGAACCCGACGAAGGCATAAGTATTCTTGAAACTGCCAAATCCTTTAGCGAATGTACCCCGCAATTCAGAGTGCGTATGCATTGGCGGGATAAACGGCAGATGCTTCAGACTGTCGGCAACGGGACCGCCGTTGCCTAAATTAGTTCCATAGGTCAGCGTCATCGAGTTCTCAAAGTGCAGCCATGGCCGTGGGTGAAGATCGAGGAAGAATTCGCCACCCGCTATTCTTGCCTTATTTTGCACATAGGAGAACACCGTATATTGCGGGTAAGCGGGGTTACGTACCGGGCTGCCATCAGCATTCAGATCCTGTTGCTGGTAAATATAATTCTGCAACTCGTTGTCGAACAGCTCGATGCTGGCTGAAACATTCGGTAACGTGAGGAATGCGCCTACGTCGGTCTGTACGTTAAACTCAGGCTTAAAATCGGTATTACCTACGTGATATATCTTGGAGCCGGGGTCGGGGCCATTGGCTGATAATTCGGCAATATTTGGAGCTCTGAAACCGCGTGCTACGTTTGCCTTGACAAGAAACTTATCCGAGAAATTATAAGTACCGCCAAAGCTGCCCGTAAAGCCTGTAAAGGTCTTGCTAAAGCCCTGGAACTGCTGCGTAACATTTGGCGTACCGGTTGGATTGGGCCCTGTATATAAAGCAGGGTAATGGTTCCCGGTTGTATCGATAGATATGTAAGCCGACTGACTAGTAATAGAACGACTATCAAACCGTGCTCCGCCCTCCAGGTCAAGTTTACCGAAGGTTTTTTTCATGACAAAGAACGGCCCGATATCAAACTGGTGATAGGCCGGAATCGGGAAATCAGTAGCATCGCCGATGGTGTTGTTCTGGTATTGACCGTTGACGCCAAACGTAGTCTCGAAATCGTTGCCAAGATTAAAATTATACTTCACATCGTAGGTGTAATCGTTCAGATGCAGGTTAAGTCCGGCAATATCCGGCGAGGTCGGATGTGTATATTCGCGACGATGACTGTACGCATAGCCCAGGTTTACGATCAGGTTTCCGCTTCCCAACGTAAAGTTGCTGTTGTTATAAATGCGGTATAACTGCACATGCTGATGCAGCGGCGTGATCGAATAAGAGTTCAACACATTATCCGGTACGATAGGTCTGTAAGTATCGGCATCGGTTACCTGTTGTGTGAATTTGCGTGTAAGTGAGTCTCGGCTGCCATCTGGTATTTCCTGTTCGTCGTCAAATAACGAAGCATTGAAATAGGAATAGCCCCAGTTTTTATTGACTCCCAGCATAATCCGGGCATCCTTTTCCTGGTAGCCAGTTCCATAAACGCGACCATCATGCTGGTCCTGGTAATCTTTGGCTGCCTTGCCCGAAACGACTGTTCCCCAAACAAAACCGTTTTGGTTACCTTGTAATCTGAGCGAGCCATTAATGAGCCCATTGTTGGTGCCGTAGTCGCCGGCGAAGGAACCTAATATCTTGCCGTTGTCTACCGGCGGCGCTGTCAACAAATTGACCACGCCCCCAATGGCGTCTGATCCATAGCTTACGCTCGCTGGGCCTTTGATCACCTCAACCCTGTCGATCGAATTTTGGTCCACCTCGATGCCATGCTCATCGCCCCACTGCTGCCCCTCCTGGCGTATGCCATCCTCGAGCGTTACTACACGATTATAGCCCAGGCCGTGGATAAATGGCTTGGAAACATTGGGTCCTGTGGTCACCGCGCTTATGCCCGGCAGGTTGGCAATTTCATCAATGACGTTAGTTGAGGCCGAATGCTGATCGATATAAGTCTTGCTAACCGCGGCCATAGGCACTGGGTCACGTTTGATCTCAGTAGCCTTACTTACGCCCGTGATCACCACCTCGGCGGCTTCGATAGTGGAATTTTGCAGCTGCACATTTAATATCGACGTTTTTGAAAGATCAACCCGTTGATTAAATGTAGCATAGCCTACAAAACTTACCTGTACCAGGTAAATTCCTTTTGGCAGATTGGTGATGGTATATTTTCCGTTGGCGTCGGTAATAGAGCCGGTCCGCAGGTCGGGAATAGAAACCGTTGCGCCAGGTATAGTGGTATTGTTAGCTTTATCAGTTACGGTTCCGGATAAAGTTCCGTTCCCGTCATTCCCATTCACAACCGTGTCCTTTCGAACCGTTGAAGCGAGCGCCGAAAAACTTATAAATATTGTAATAAAGCAATATAACAGCTTTAATTTCATAATAATAAATGTGGTGTGTTAAAAATTCTGCCCGATAAATGGGTGTTAGTTGGACGGAAATTACTACGAAACCGGCGGAGCGCGCCCTGCTGAAAGGATTAAGGAAATACTGATAAAATTGTATTGCCCAGGTTTGTAAATATATTCGGAAGTTGATAGCGGCACAAAATGGATATCGTTATCGTGCGATATGACGCTGTGGTGCATCGCATCGCACAGCTGGCATGTTTCAGATACGGTGGAACGTGAGCTCTGATGCTTCGAATAAGTCCTTGTCCAGTTGTTAGCGTGCTTGTGAGCATAGATCGCCCATTGTCCTGCTGCGAAACACAACAGGATAATCCAGGTAAGCAGGATATGGCGTTTGCCCTTGTTCACGGGTGTTATACCTTAACGACTTTTTGCAAAAATACTTAAATGAAGACGCAAATCGTCATGATAAGGTAACAATGTCGTTGTAAAGAATGTTTCGGCAATTCGGAGAATGACTCGCTCAACGTATCTTTGCCGCATGAAACCCGCCGACGTTAATGCCAAATGGAAGGCCCTTCAGGAGCGCATAGCAACTGAATTTGACACAGATCTGCCCGATATTAAAGTGATGCTTTTTCTCATTGGCGTGCAGGAACTAGGGAAGGGGCCGCGCAAGTTCAGCAAGCGGCAAAAAGAGGAGCTGATGCACATTGCAACCTGCAGATTGTTCAGCCAGATGGGTTTTTATGAGCTAGAGGGCCAGGACCAGGATGGCTGGCCGCATTGGAAACTAATTGATAAAATACCCAATTACACGTTGCTGGAGCAGGAGCTGATCATGAAATCGTTGATAGTGGATTACTTTGAAGGGTTGTAATGTTGGAAGGTTGTAACGTTGAAAAGTTACAGTTTTGGTTTTTAAGGATTAATCCATCAACTTTACAACATTCCAACTTTTCAACCTTACAACAAGAATGAAAAAGCTACTTACAATAACGCTTCTGCTTCTAACCACAGCAGCCTTCGCCGGCAAGCCTAAAAACCAATACGTGCGGATAAAGACCAGTTATGGCGAATGCATCATCAGGCTTTATAACGAGACGCCGAAGCATCGCGATAACTTTATCAAGCTGGTAAAGCAGGGTTTTTATAATGGGACGCTATTTCACCGGGTGATCCAGAATTTTATGATCCAGGGTGGAGACCCGGATTCGAAGGACCCGAAAAAAGCTACGCCGGGTGCCGAGTTGGGTAATGGCGATGTAGGTTATACAGTTCCTGCTGAATTCAGGGACAGCTTATTCCACAAACGTGGCGTGCTGGCTGCGGCGAGAGACGATAATCCGCAAAAAGCGTCCAGCGGTTGTCAGTTTTATATTGTGGAAGGGAAGCGGTTTACACCCGGCAAACTGGATACGCTTGAGCAAACGCGCCTGAAAGGCAGAAAAATACCGCAATGGCAACGGGATTACTATACCTCTATTGGCGGGGCGCCGCATTTGGATCAGAACTATACTGTTTATGGTGAAGTGGTTTCCGGGATTGATATGGTCGATCGCATTGGCGCAGTTAAAAAGGACTCGCGCGACAGACCAGTTGAGGATGTGCCGATGACTGTCGAGCTGCTGAGCAAGAAAGAGTGCAAACAATTGGATAAATTGCTTGATCTGAATTAAGCCGCAATGAGACCGGAACCTCGTAATATTCTGGAAATACTAGGAATAAAAATAACGCTCAGTAAACGCCAGGAACTAGCTAATGTTCGCGACATTGATTATGGCTCAATGTTTATTGGCGATGACCTTATTTCCCACAATTGTATCCTTGACAATACGCTCTACAATGAGAGCATGGATATTTTATTTTTTGTTAAGATTAATCATCTAAACAATTATCAATGGCTTTCATTGAACTTTTATGATTTTAAATCCAAAACCGGATATCAATTTTACAGAGAGTTTGACATGCTGTATTTAAAAGAATTCATTAGCGAGAATGAAATTCACGTATATAATTCATTCAATGATAGGGCTGGCAATAACTTTTTTTTCAAACTTGATGAAGAAGAATTTTACCAGATTACTTAACTACTAATTCCGCAATCGAACTTCCGCATTCCGCAATGAAAATAATTACCTATAACGTTAACGGCATTCGTTCCGCAATAAATAAAAACTGGCTGGCCTGGCTGCAAGCTACAGATGCCGATGTGGTTTGTTTGCAGGAGATCAAAGCATCACCGGATGTGATCACTGACCTGATGCTGGTGGAGCAGTTGGGCTATCAGCACTACTGGTTCCCGGCAGAGAAAAAAGGCTACAGTGGTACTGCCATATTTACCAAACAGACGCCCAAACATGTAGAATACGGCTGCGGCATCCCGCATTATGACCGCGAGGGTCGCAATATTCGCGTCGATTTTGAAGATGTATCTGTAATGAGCGTTTATTTCCCCTCTGGTTCGAGCGGCGATGAACGGCAGGGTTTCAAATATAAATTCCTTGACGAGTTTGGTGAATACATTAACCAACTGAAATGGAGCTACCCCAACCTGGTAGTCTGCGGCGATTATAATATTTGTCACCGGCCGATCGACATCCATAACCCTAAATCCAATGCCAATTCATCCGGCTTCCTGCCTGAGGAGCGCGAATGGATGGAGAGTTTTATTAACTCTGGCTTCATTGATACATTCAGGCATATCAACAAGGATCCGCATAATTATACCTGGTGGAGTTTCAGGGCAAATTCAAGAGCAAAGAACCTGGGCTGGCGCATTGATTATATTATGGTGACCCATCCGCTGGAGAAACATATTAAACGCGCTGCGATTTTGCCGGAGGCGAGGCATTCGGATCATTGTCCGGTATTGCTGGAGTTGGAGGGGATTAAATAAATTATTCATGTCATACGATAAGCACAGTGGTGGGCGAGAGGAGCATGGCGCGAAGAGAACTTTCTCTTGAGCGGGTTGTGTTTTGACCGAGCGAGTGAAAAAATCTTTTCGAAGCACTTGGTCAGCTTGCATTATTCGAAAAGATTCCTCTCTATCGTTCGGAATGACATAGTTTATTATTTGTTGTAACAATCCCTCGTCCCCTGCATCTAAACCCAAGCTAAATCCGTCTTCTTATGAACTGGAACCCTTTCAAACGTAAGCCCAAAGCCGAAAAAAAGAAGAAAACCAAACTGCGCGAGTGGGTCGATGCCATCATTTTTGCAGTGGTTGCTGCTACTATTATTCGTGGGTTATTGTTCTCTGCGTATGCAATTCCGTCGGGTTCGATGGAGGGCACTCAATTGATTGGCGATTATCTTTTTGTGAGTAAGATCAGTTATGGTCCGCGCATAGCCAATACGCCGCTTTCAATCCCATTTACTGAACCAAGAGTGATGGGGATGAAAACCTATACAGATTTGATCCAGTTGCCTTACTGGCGCCTACCCGGCTTTACCCATGTTAAAAAAGGCGACATCGTTGTGTTTAATAAACCTGAGGAGGCCGATTTAGAACACAGCATTCCTGTTGACGAGCGCACTGCGCTGATCAAACGCTGTCAGGCTACACCGGGTGATAAGCTCACCATAGTAAACGGCCAGGTTTATATCAATGGCAAAATAGCTGCTAATGCGCCAAAGCAACAAACATCCTACCTGGTTACTACCAATGGCACAGATATCAATCCGCAGGTATTGACCGACGATGATATCGAGGTTCGCGGCCAGGTGCAGCCAAATGTTTATGAGATGATCATTCCGGCAGCACGCGTTGCCGAAATCAAACGTTTTTCGAACGTGAAAAGTGTTGTTCCGGTAATCCAGCCGGTTGGCGAGCGCGATTCGCTGGTTTTCCCGCGTAGTCCGCTGTTTAAATGGAATGAGGATAATTATGGTCCGCTGGTGATGCCTTCGCGTGGCTATACCATTCCCCTCAATGATTCGACCATGGCGTTGTATCGCCGCGCCATCGAACTATACGAGAATAATAAAGTAGAAGTAAAAGGCAAAGATGTTTACCTCAACGGTAAAAAGGCGGATACTTACACTTTCAAAATGAACTATTACTGGATGATGGGCGATAATCGCCATAATTCCTGGGATTCGCGTTTTTGGGGTTATGTGCCCGAAGATCATATCGTAGGCAAAGCTATTTTAACCTTTTTCAGTACCGATTCAACCAAGAGTTTCTTCGACAAGATTCGCTGGAACAGGATATTGAGACCGATAGATTAACAATCCTGTGCTCTCTGCGGTGGTTTAACCACAGAGGGCACGGAGGTTTTCACCGAGTTCACAGAGGCTATTTTTCTTCTTTGATTAACCCCTTGATTTGTTCGGCCAGTTCGGGGGTAACCGATACGCCGTGAACGGTTTTAGCATGTTCGGCAGCCTGGGCCAATATTTCTTCAACGGTTTCGGCTTGTACCACGGCTTTGCAATCGAACCCGGCATCTGAGCAATGTAATGTTTTCATGATCTTTGTTTTAGTTTTAAATATTTGCTAAACCAAAGCTACATCGACACTTAGCCTCAAAACGGTATCAAAAGATACATAAGCAAAAATATTTTTTTGAAGGGTTACAGCAGCTCAATCCGGCCTCGAAAGAGCCTGATCTTTTTCTGCTTTTCATAGTCTTTCAAAATGCGCGAGACCACTACGCGGGTAGTACCCAGTTCAGAGGCTAGCTGCTGATGTGATAGGTCGATGATTTTAGAATTACCCTCAAGGCTTTTATTCTTGAGATATTCCCATACGCGAACATCGATATGTTCAAATACTACACCCTGGAACGAGCTGATCAGCTCATCATATCTCGTCCTGAACATTTGCATCACGTACTGGTTCCAGGAAGGGAATCTCAACTGCCACTCGGTAATTTTCTCGGCCGGGAAAATCAGTACGTCGGTTGGCTCGGTTACCACGCCGTGCGAGGTGCTCTTATTGTTGAAATATGCTGCCGCCAGCGACATGGTGCATGTCTCCTCGGCCTTCACATAATACAGCAGTATCTCGCGATCTTCTTTCTGCTGGTAAACCCGTATCGCGCCTTTCAATACGATAGGTAAAAACCGCACATATTGCCCATCACGTACAATTACATCGCCTTTATTAAAGGAATGTATCTGCCCGTGAGCTAGTAATTCGTCCTTTAGTTCGGGTTCTTTGAAAAAAGCGAGCTTTCTGAGTAATTCGGTTCGGGCTTCCATGGTTTTTAACGGCTTGATAACCAGTAGCCAAGTTAACAAAAAAAGGCCTCCTTACGGAAGCCTTCCTTATATTTTTTGTGTTGTTTAATCCATTACGATTTAACACGCTCAACATAGGCGCCTGTTGCCGTATCCACGCGCACCTTATCGCCTAAATTGATAAATAACGGAACTTTGATCTCCGCACCGGTTTCAACCGTTGCATTCTTCAGCGCGTTGGTTGATGTATTACCCGCAACGGCAGGTTCGGTATAAGTAATTTCCAATTCAGCTGAAGCCGGGGCTTTAGCCGTGAGTGGCTCGCCGCTTTCAAAAGCAACAATCACATTCACACCCTCCTTCAAAAACTTAACAGCATTACCAAAAAGGAATTTTGGCACATTGAATTGCTCATAGGTAGTATTATCCATTACTACCAGGTCGTTGCCGTCCTCGTACAG
>JAICXZ010000566.1 GCA_025934475.1 Mucilaginibacter sp.
ATTTAGCGCACAAGCCAGACCGGCCATCAATGGCACCAATATGAAGTACTTCCACATCGTATGGATGTTGGATTTCTTAGCATTCATCATAACAATACGTTTCTTTAACAGTGATTGATTATAATTGGTGGTGACGCTCAATGCCAAATGTGGAGCCGATACCTTCAGCAGGCTCATCTGGTAGCTTTCTTTTTCTACATCGTGATCCAGAACGGCCTCATCGGTCAAAAACTCAAGGTTGTTTTCCAGTTCGCCTCTGTAAAGCCAGGCAAAGGGATTAAACCATTGGAACACGATTACCAGCTCGGCCAGTAAAATATCCAGGCTGTGCCCCTGTTGAATATGAACCTTCTCGTGCAGCAATATCTGGTTGTAAGTATCCCAATCATATTTCTCCGGATTGATGAAAATATTGTTGCCGAAAGAGCATGGGGCTTTATCGCCCGTAACTTCTATGATCCGGAACTTTCCATCGCGGATTACCGGGTTGGAATAAGCCCGATATAACAATACGATAACCTGCAGCAGCAAATTAAGTCCGAATGCAGCCACACCGGCCCAATACAAATAGAACATCCATTTGATGACAGTCGGCAAATAATCAGACCATCTTGAAGTAGCCGGTGCTTCGGTTTTTACCTGGGTTGCGGGTTGAGTCACCGGTTGTTGTTTTGTCACTACATCTTTTTGCACTGGTTGTATTACCGGCAGCTTCACCTTTGTATAATCGATCTGCTGTGGAGCGGGCGCATTTACAACAACCTGCTCAGGAGCATTTCTCAACGTCCATGCCTGTGGTATGGTAATCAGGGGAAGCACGAATGACAATCCCAAACAGATAAGTAACACCAAGCGGTTAAGGCGGTAAAACGTTTCCCGCTGAAGAAATATCTTATAAAACAGCAGGCAGATTGAAATCAGCAGGGCTACATGCAGGACGTACGGTATCATTTTTTCGATGATTTAATGATGTCTAATATTTCGTTCATTTCTGATTCGGTTATCTTTTGCTCTTTCGCAAAAAAAGCCAGCATACTGGGATATGAGTTATTAAAATATTGACTCACAATATCCTTCATCGCATGCTTTTGGTAGTCTTCTTTTGATATAACCGGGTAATAGCGATAAATATTCCCAAACGTTTCATGGGCCAGGAATCCCTTCTCTTCCAAAATCTTCACCATCGTCGCTACTGAGTTGTAGTGCGGCTTTGGGTCAGGCAACTCCGGGATGATCTCTTTGATAAACGCTTTCTCCAATGTCCAGAATGCCTGCATGATTTGTTCTTCTCTTTTAGCCAGTTTTTGCATGATTCAATAAAATTTAGGACCAATCTAATACTAATCTATTAGTATCACAACTAATCGATTAGTATTTTTTGTAATTAACTGATATTCAATAAGATTTTTTTGAATATGATACCTATGAGCCTTAAAACCAAAGCCTCATTCAGCAGGCTCATCAAACAGTTTTCATTTTTCATGGTTCATAATATGTTAAGACGCGCGTAACATTTGGAACGTGAACAACGTCAAAGAAGAAATTTTAATAAGAATTATTTAATTTTAGTTTAAAGATAATTTCACACAAGCCTTATCTTTATTAATTTTGCACCCCGATCGGGGAAACTAAAAATATAGTGGCACGCACAACAGCAATAGCATTAAAAAAGAACTGGAAACGAACCTGGAACTCATCCAATCAACGGTTATTGATCATTATCGGATCAATTATCATGGTTGTTATTTTATGTATGCTGCCTACTTTTTTTAATGCCATTCAAAAAAGAACCGGGCCTGTTTTAAACGACTGGGTACTATCTTCGATACCGGCCTACAATGTTTCCTGGGCTATTTTCCCCATTATTTGGGGCTGGGGTCTGTACTCGCTTTGGAAAGGCATCGAAACGCCCAGGATATTTATTGCTTACGTGTGGACGTTCATCTTCGTCAGCATGTTACGTTTGCTCACAATATCCCTGATACCACTTGATCCGCCGATTGGCCTGGTTGATTTGAAAGACCCGCTTACAGGCGTTTTTTATGGCGAGAGTACTATTACAAAAGACCTGTTTTTCTCAGGGCACACTTCGGTGCTCTTTTTGACTGTTCTTTGCCTCGAAACCAAACGCGACAAAATACTTGCCGGCTGCGCTACTTTTGCCGTGGCATGCTTGCTCCTGGTGCAACATGTGCATTACACCATCGATGTTATAGCTGCCCCGATTATCATTTACCCGGTGCACCGCCTGGTCAAATACTTACTGGGTTAAGCAACCTCCTGTAATTTCTTAACGTTAAGGGATAAAAAAAGCCCCCGCCTGGCAGCGGGAGCCTGTTTCGGTTTTTACACCGAAACCAACCTAAACCTTATCACAAACACATAACGGGATATCTTGTTAACTTAGTTTGCTCAAATTGCGTTATGACTTTGAAATGATATTGGCCCAACAATGGAAATAGAGGAAATAAAACGTTTAATCAGAATAAGCCGCGAGCGCCCGCTCCTGCCGGAAACCTATGTACCCTGGAGTGATGAATTACAGGCAAACGAATATTTCCTTCCCGAACATCTAAATTCATTAGAAGGTACCGCAATCTATGAGACGCTTACACCCAAACAAAAGCTGGAATTGGGCCGGCACGAAATAGTACAGGTAATGTACTCCTATGCATGGGGCGAGGGGTTGTTTTGCCTTTTCATGAATAAGTACATCCTCGGTTTATCGCCTGACAATCTCGAATATCAGTTTTTGCTAAGGGAACTAATCGAAGAATTCCGCCACCAGGAGATGTTCGCTCAATCAATTCTGAAACTCGGCGGGCAGCCTATCAAAATAAGCCGCGCACACCGCCTCATCGGCAATATCACCACCAAACTCCTTCCTCCCGACTGCCTGTTTATGGGCAGCCTATCAATCGAGATTGTGTCCGACCGTTATGGCAATTACGGCCGTAAGGATCCACAGCTATATAACGTGCTTAGAAAGGTTTTCGAATTGCATAACATTGAAGAAGCCCGCCACATTCTTTTCACAAAAGACTTGCTCAAAAGATACACCGTCAAAGCAGGGTTTATCAGGCGCACGGTTTACAGTTTTGTGGTGCTATTTAATATTTATTTCCTGCGGACGCTATACGTAAAAAAAGAAATATATCAGCGCATTGGCATGGAAAATCCTGACCTGGCCCATAAACTGGCTTCCAAAAACTACAAAACAAAATTTACCCAAAGCTGCCTTCAGGATATTATTGAATTTGTGGATAGCTGGCGCGGATTTAACGGCGCTACCCGCTGGGCCTGGCGCTGGTTGATGAATGCTGCGGTATAGATTTCAAAGGTTGCATTGGGAAGAAGGCATAATGGCCTCTTTGTGCGTGGTTGTATCCAGGGTGGCAACTTTATTATTGTACGTAATAACCCAAATGCTATCGAAATCCTTCCCGTTCC
>JAICXZ010000610.1 GCA_025934475.1 Mucilaginibacter sp.
CGGTTATTGGTAAATCGCTCCACGTCCGCTACCTGCGGACCCCGGTTATACTCAGATGCGCTTCGCACGCCGCCATAAACTGCGCCACGGTTTCCAGAACCATAGTTGTTAACGGTAGTATTGTTATTAATAATGGTTACATTATTGATGACGGTCGTATTGTAAACCGTGTAGTTAGATACGTCCACCTGGGTAATGCGTCTGCTGGGTACCACGTTCCAGCTGTTAGGCGCCGGCTGCCAGCGACCAAGTTCGGCCTCGCGCATGCTTACATGTGGTGCAAGCGGTGCCCAGCAATAATAATCGCCTGAAGCACCCCAGGTTACCCAGGCCGGGGCCCATTCATTGCCTGGCATCCAGAGCCAGCCATAATAATCATCATAAAACCAGCGACCATAGTGGAAGGTTGCCCAGCCCCAATCGTAGTTGGAGTTCCAGGTCCAGCCGTAGTCGGTATAAATCCATGAGCCGTTGGTAGCATATGGCTTGAAGTCGGCGTCAACGGCAGGCGCCCATACGTAGCCATAGTCTGGATAATCGATCCAGGTGCCATAGGGACTCAATTGGTCGTAAAAAACCTGGTCCGTTTGTGGTCCGTTATCGTAGCTTGGGTAAACCATATTGGATTGGCTATTATCCGGCGAAGGGTTGTAAGCATTCTGCGGCTGAGATTGGTAGACCATCGCCGAACATCCCGCAAGCAGGGCAGTTATCGGGGTAATCAAAATGATCGCTCTTTTCATGTCAATGTATAGCATTGTAACTATATGAGTTTGATAGTTTTAAACTCAAATGGTTTATTACGGCAACTAATAATGGGGGGTATTAAAGTGTAACGTCGGTGTTACAAAGATAGGAAATGTTTTGAGCGGCGAGCGAAATTTACGACCGGATCACCTCCAAAGCCCGATAATGGTCCCCATCAACGTAAGGGAAACAACGCTGTAGCCGCCATTAATAAAAATGTGCCGCCAGCTTTTTAACTCGAACAAGCTGTGGATAGCGATGGCGCTAAAGGTCCAGATACCTGCCAGGAAACCCGCCGTGGCGCCCCATTTTATGTCAGTGATATGGCCGGGACTATCAACCAGGAACATTGCCAGGTTAAAAGCCATGATCAATGAAAAAGCTGCTGTAAAGCCAAAAATTTTCCCCTTGTTACTTTGTTTAATCTCGTTTTCGGTTAGTTTACTATCGGTCATCCAGGCTTTGCCGAAAACAGAACGTGCATACCACAGGCCACCGACCATAAATGAGGATAAGCCGGCCACAATAACTGCCAGCCAGTTAATTGATGAAGGATTCATGTGTTTCAGGTTTAAATCTTAGTTTAAATAAATCTAAGAAAAAAAAACTAAAAATCAACGAACCTGGTAGCGGTATACGCTCCAGCCCAGGTTACCATCCTTATCCATTCCTTGTATAATGGCTTTATAAGTGCCGGTTCCATCTGCGTTATAGTATTCAAACGAAGCTGTTCCTGTTTTATCGGTCACCACTGCCGGGCTCCAGTAAATAGTGCTGCGATAGTCGATTATGGCAGCGGCTTTTTCGGCGTCAATGTATTTGGGAGAATAAAATAACCTGGTCGGGGTATAGCCACCAGGAACGATGGTCGCCTCATAAAGTTTTGGCAGCATGCTAAGCAATTGCTCTTTGCTTATCTTTTCCCCCTTAGGTTGCTTCTTAAGATTTACTTCGAGCACACCTTTAGTTGCAGTTCCGCGATTAATGCCGCTGAAGCCATCGCTGTTAAATATTTCAACAGATTCTACATTGTTGCCGTTGACATTTTGCAAATAATTGTAGTCTACAGGCATGCCGTTAACGTAAACCGCTACCGGGGTCCTGGTTCCGCTGGCCGAATTATAGTCTCGCGTTATGTAAAGCTCATTATTGTCATAAGTAAGCCCAATTGCCAGAACTCTAAGACACTGGGTAAACACCGGGCACCCGGCAAATTGCTTGCCGTCAACTTCGTGGTCGGCAATTACAGGTAACCCAGACAGCGCGGTGAAATCCTGATGACTAACCTTTGTAGACGGTGCGCGATCCGTGATTTTAACTTCGGCAATCATGTGTGGCTTGTTCAATGCGTTTTGTTGCTTTATACTGTTTTGCAGATAGGGCTTAGCTGCACTGTCAATGTTAACCACCATACCCACCGGATTGAGGAACTGAGAAGTGGGTGGTTGTACAAACTGATCTACCTTCAGTATCATGTTGCTGCCTCCCGGATTATCGCGGGCTGTTAGCGTCACTTGCGAAGAATCTGATAATAAGACATTGCCGAATCTGAAATTACCGCTCATATCAGTAGTAGTCTGTGTCGAATAAGCTTTATCAGGAATAAGCATGCGTATAACGCCTTTTGCAACAGGCAAACCAGTGTTTGTGCGAAGCGTTCCCGTAATATCAATGCCGGCTTCTGCCATAAAATTCAATTGCGGTAACTTATCCGCCACAATATTCCGGTATGAAAATCGCCTGTATCCCTGGGTTAGCATAAGCACGTCGAGGTTGGCATCGGCCTCACTATCATGGTGATTGAAATAATAGTTTGGTTTTTCGATAAAGCCGCGTAAATCAGAGGTAAGCAAAAGGTGGCTGAGAATGGTTGTTTCGTCGTCCTCGTTATAAGGCACAAGCGCTTCGTCCACAACTGAAACCGAAAAGTTTCCTTCGGCCGGAGTGGTGGTGTTTTTTGCCGTAACCTGCATTTTTACTTTCTCCTTGCGCGAGTAGGAAGACTTATCTGATTTAATGCTAAGGTTCATCAGGTCATTCCTGCGTATAAAGGCAATTCGTTCACTCAACGGCGATCCTTTTACAGAGAACAGCGTAACCTGCACAATCCCCGTCGGAAATTTATCTTTAGGAATACCTGCCGAATATATCATGCTTCGGAGGGAGGTTTGTGCCGCGAAGCATATAATCCCATTACTCTGAGCCATAATGTAAAAGGTTTTGTTCTTGTTCTTTTCAAAATAGGAATCATTTGCTGCAATCTTAATTAACAACGTATCAGGATTACTATTGCCAAGAGATAAGTTAATTCCTTCGTCTCGCGGTGTAGGCAGGTCAACTTCATCATGCGTGCCATCGGCATAAGTTACATTGGCCTTGTAGGTCTTACCGGCTTCGGGTTGAAGGGCAAATACCCCCATACCGAGGTGCTGAGAGCTGAAATTAGTTATTACTGCACCGGTATTATCAGTGATAGTGCCCTTTGCC
>JAICXZ010000274.1 GCA_025934475.1 Mucilaginibacter sp.
AAATTGAAAGACGCCTCAAAGAAGATTACGAGATGACCATCGACGTAAACAATCATGAATTGAGGGCAGTCGTAAAAAACAGGCACGAGTTCAGGAACTGGAACAACAACATGAGCATATCGTTCAAGATTTATGTTCCTCATGACGTTTCAACGGAACTCAGTACCAGTGGTGGTGGTATCGACCTTGATCACTTAAAAGGCAAAGAGAACTTCAGAACCAGCGGTGGCGGGTTGAATGTTGCCGATGTGAGCGGCGAAATTCATGGAACTACCTCTGGCGGCGGTATCAATGTGAGCGATTCGGGCGATCAGATCGACCTAAACACCAGCGGTGGCGGCATTACAGCAAAAGGATGTCATGGCGATATCAGGCTGAAAACTTCAGGAGGAGGCATTGTACTGCATGATTTAAAAGGCACTATCTACGCACACACGAGCGGTGGGGGTGTACAGGCCGACCATATTGAAGGCGAGCTGCAAACCGGTTCATCTGGCGGTGGTATTCAGTTGACCAACATATCCGCCAGCGTTGAAGCTACCACCAGCGCGGGTGGAGTTCAGGCCGAAATGAAACAAGTGGGTAAATACCTGAGACTGAGTACAAGTGCAGGCAACATCGAATTGGTGCTTCCCGCAAAGCAAGGTCTTGATCTGGATTTGAAAGGTGAAAGCGTACAGCAAACCCATTTTGAGGGTTTCCATGGCGAATTTGATAATAATCATGTACATGGAACAGTTAACGGCGGCGGTGCAACGGTTGATGCTCATGCCAGCAGTGGCCATGTGAGCGTACAATTCAATTAATCAAAAACATCATACATCAAGCAAAACAACATCATGAAAAAATATTTGACGTTATTTATCGCGGCCGCCTTAGGTGTCACTGCAAATGCACAGGACAACAGAACGCCTTATATGACCAAGGCACTAACCTCAGGCATCAAAAATGTATATGTATCTACCTCTGGTGGTAGTATACATGTAAGCGGCGAATCGGGCCAATCGCCGCGGGTTGAGGTTTATATTACCGACAACCATGGCATGACACCATCAAAAGAGGAGATAGAAAAACGCCTCAGAGATGATTATACCCTCGAGATTACCGTTAACGGCGACGAGGTAAAAGCGATTGCCAAAAACAAACATAATGGCGATTGGGACTGGCGCCGTCAACTGAATATCGGATTTAAAGTATATGTTCCGCAAAACTCATCTACTAACCTGGAAACCAGTGGTGGAAGTATTCACCTGACTTACCTGAGCGGCCAGGAAAAGTTTGAAACCAGCGGCGGTAGTCTTTCTATCGACCACTTGTCCGGAAAAGTTCATGGACGTACCTCGGGCGGTAGTATCCACGTAAGTAACTCGAAAGATGATATCGATCTTGAAACTTCAGGCGGAAGCGTGCATGCCAACAATTGCGCAGGTAATATCCGCTTAGAAACTTCAGGCGGCTCATTGAACCTTGATGATCTGAATGGCAAGATCAGTGCTGAGACAAGTGGCGGCAGTGTTCAGGCGCATAACATCAAAGGCGATCTGAAAACAGGCACATCTGGCGGAAGCATTAATCTCTCCGGTTTGGCTTGCAGCCTTGATACTTATACCAGTGGCGGCAGCATTCACGCTCAATTGACTGAGGCCTCAAAATTCGTAAAGATTGACGCCAGCGGCGGCCACGTTGACCTGCAATTGCCATCGAAACAAGGATATGATTTAAATATCCACGCTGATAAAGTTACCGCCGACCTGAGCAGCGGATTCAGCGGTACCAAAGAAAAAGACAGGGTTGAAGGTAAGCTAAACGGCGGCGGCATTTCAGTTAATGTAAATGGCAGCAACCACGTGAACCTTAGTCTTAATTGATAGTGATTAGTTACTTGTTAATCAGTGATTAGGAAAATCCTGATCGCTGATTAACTTTTAGCATCACATAAAATAATAAACCTTAATCGTTCCCAAAAACTCAACACATGATCAAGAACTATTTGAAAGTTGCCTGGCGAAATCTTAGGAGAAATAGCCTTTACAGCCTTATCAACATCGGCGGACTTACCATCGGTATGGCAGTTAGCTTTTTGTTGCTGATCTATGTTTACAACGAGTTTAGTTACGATAAAGCCAATATCAATGATGCCAGGTTATTCCGGGTTATGAGAAACCAGCCCAGCAATGGCGAAATATTTACCAACGATGCCACTCCAATACCACTGGCGCCGGCGATGATCAAAGACTTTCCCGAAATTGAAAGTATTAGTCGTACTAACTGGTCATACGATCGGTTGGTGAATTATAAGGATAAGAGCCTAAAGCTGAACACGATGGCAGCCGACTCATCGTTCCTGGACATGTTTACTGTAGATTTCGTGTACGGAGATAAGAAAACGGCGTTTAAAGATATTTCGTCTATCATCCTAACGCAATCTGGAGCCAGGTCAATTTTCGGCGACATTAACCCCATCGGACAGGTAGTAAAACTCGATAACCAGTTTCCACTAAAGGTAAGTGGGGTTGTGAAGGACCAGCCATCTAATGCCTCTTTCCAATTTAACGCGCTGATATCATGGGATCAATTAACGGCCGAAAATAGCTGGATCAAAACTTCGGGCTGGGGCAATTATTCATTTCTTACCTATGCAATGCTTAAGCCCGGAACATCTTTGGATGCAGTAAATGCCAAGCTCAAAGGTATCATAGGAAAATACAACCCGGAAAATAAAGAAAACACCATATTCCTTTATCCATTTTCAAAATACCATCTCTACAGCGAATTTAAAAATGGTAAGGCAGTAGGTGGTGCAATTGAGCAGGTAAAGCTTTTCATGTTCCTGGCCATCGGTATATTGCTGATCGCATGTATCAATTTCATGAACCTTTCTACAGCAAGGTCAGAACGTCGCGCGCGTGAGGTTGGGATACGCAAGGCGATAGGAGCTCGCCGCGGTAGTTTGATAACACAATTCATGGGGGAATCGCTATTGATGGCGTTTATCTCTTTTATATTTTCAATCGGCCTTGTATTTGCGTTGATCAAATCTTTCAGCGCTATTATCCGTGTACCATCGCTTAATGTTCCTTATGATAATATATGGGCCTGGATAGTTGCCATGAGTGTGATACTGATTACAGGTGTGATTGCAGGAAGTTATCCTGCATTATTCTTGTCTTCCTTCATACCAGTGAAAGTGCTCAAGGGACAAACCGTTTCGGTAAAATCAACCGTGACGCCCCGTAAAATACTGGTAACGTTGCAGTTTGCATTCGCTACTTTCCTGATTCTCTCCAGCATATTTATCTATAAACAGATCATTTACCTCAAGAACAGACCTGTAGGATACGATCAGCGTGGCCTGGTGGAAATGAATTACGAAGGTAATATGGATAAGCAGTTCGAGAATTTCAGAAGAGATATTATCAATGCGGGAGCAGTTACTGACGCGGCGGCCACTGGCAACTGCATTGCAAATAATAACAGCAGCTCGTGGGGGATCAAATGGCAGGGACAAAAGCCGGGAGAAGATAAAATGCCGATTGATCAGATTGCTGTTACTTATCATTTTATCAATACTTATGGCCTTAAATTAATTGAGGGCCGCGACTTTTCTGAGGCTTACCCGGCGGATACCGCAGCGATAATTTTGAACCAATCGGCTGTAAAATTAATGGGCTTTAAGGAGCCGCTGAGCCAGATTGTTAAATATCAGGACAAAAACTGCCGCGTAGTTGGTGTGGTGCAGGATTTTGTTTGGGGATCGCCACATGAACAGGTCAAACCAGCCATTATTGGTTTTATCAAAGGCTGGACAGGTGGCATAGGTTTACGCCTTAACCCGGCAAAATCTGTTAGCAATAGTGTTGCTATCATTCAGAATATCTATAAAAAATACAATCCGGAATACCCACTCGAATACAAATTTGTGGATGAGAAATTTGCCAACAAGTTCCGCAACGAACAAATGCTTGGCAAAATGGCTATCAGTTTTACCTGCCTGGTTATTATTATTTCATGTCTTGGTTTGTTTGGATTGGCTTCATTCTCGGCTGAGCAGCGCAAGAAGGAGATAGGAATACGAAAAGTGCTTGGAGCGACTATTAGTAGCATATGGCTCAGTCTTTCGCGCGAATTTGTTTTGCTGGTGCTAATTGCTTTCCCATTTGGAGCGGCGTTCAGTTATTACATGGTTAATGAATGGCTGACCCCATTTCACTTTCGCACTGAATTAAGCTGGTGGGTATTTATATCAACTCTTGTTTTAAGCCTGATTATCTGTATGGCAACTGTAAGCTGGCAGGCCGTGAAGGCTGCGCTAGCCAACCCGGTGAAAAGCCTTCGGTCTGAGTAGCAGCGGCAGGTGCAGTAGCAGTCAGAATTTGGGGCTTAAAACTTAGGTTTTAGAATTTAGTATTTAGAGTTTGAGTTAACATGATAAAAAACTATTTTAAAATAGCATTTCGCCGGTTGAGCAGAACCCGGTTGTACACGCTGATAAATCTTTTTGGACTTACAGTGGGCATTACCAGTTGCCTGCTAATCGGATTATTTATAATTAACGAGCTTAGCTACGACCGGTTTAATGTGAATGCAGACCGTATTGTGCGCATGACTATGCAGTACGGGGCAGGCGGCAGTGAGAAGTTTGCGCTAACGGGAACTAAGGCCGGTCCGCAATTGCAGCGTACCTTTCCGCAGGTTGAGGCCTTTGTAAGACTCATCAACTCTGACCCGGTGGTGAAGAATGGAACCGTCATGTTCAATGAGAAGCGATTCCTATTTGCGGATTCATCATTGTTCAAAATATTCTCGCTGCGGTTACTGAGAGGCGATGCGAATACCGCCCTGGATGCGCCAAATAAGGTGGTTATTACTAAAGCCATAGCTAAAAAATATTTCGGCAATGACGATCCTATGGGTAAAACGCTCAGTGTGAGCCGATACAGTGGACCGCAAGACTTCCTGATCACGGGTGTGGTTCAGGATGCACCCGAAAACTCACAGGTTAAATATGATTTCATCGGATCGTTTACTTCATTGGGGGCATCCAAAGGTGAGGAGTGGTTTACTGCTAACTATATAACTTACCTTTTGCTCAAGAATAAAAACCAGGTACCAGGATTTCAACAGCAACTCAATACCTACATGCGTGGAGTAAGTAAGAGCGAATTAAAGCTTGCTGATAATAGTCCGCTGATGTATAATCTTGAGCCGCTGTTGTCGGTACACCTGCACTCGCAACTGGATGGCCTGGAGCCCAACGGAAGCCTGACCACTGTTTATATTTTAGGCGTTATTGCATTCCTTATCCTGCTGATCGCATGTATTAACTATACCAACCTGGCTACCGTGCAGTCGAGCGCAAAAAGTACAGAAATCGGCATCCGGAAAGTGTTGGGCGCCCAGCGTCATCAATTGTTCGGACAGTTTAT
>JAICXZ010000446.1 GCA_025934475.1 Mucilaginibacter sp.
CCTCCGTCGAGCCGCTCGTTAACTGATTCGGCCTGTTGCGGAGGAAGATAAAGCGAATGGGGGTCAAGGTTTTGCAGCAGGTTATTGACCGCAACGCCCTCGAGACTATCGGTATTAACGGAATCAACGTAATCGTGATGAACCAGCTGCAGTACTCTTGATATCTTGCTGCCATTGCGTGATAAGCCGTGGTGCACATTATCGGCAAGGAACAAGCCTATTGCTATGCCCACCAACAAAACGATAAAAGTTTTGAAAATAATTGCAGCCGCTCTCTTCATATCCCAGCCTGTGCTTTGTAGTCTCCGAAAATAATAATATATTTTGTTATATCTTGCTTTTGACGATTTTTAGCGATTTTTGTTGCATTAATTTACATAAAAATGGAAAAGACCACCGAACAGGATTCCCGCTACAATAACCTGGAACAGATGCCGGTGTTGGAGATACTGCAAGGCATTAACAGAGAGGACCATACCGTGCCTGATGCCATTGCAAAAGCCTTACCGCAAATAGAAAAACTGGTGACCATAACCGCCGAAAAAATGAAGGCTGGAGGTCGTCTTTTCTATATTGGCGCCGGCACCAGCGGCCGTCTTGGAGTAGTTGATGCTTCGGAGTGCCCGCCAACTTTTGGCGTACCCTTTGATCTGGTAGTTGGCATCATGGCCGGCGGCGATGGCGCCATTCGCAAAGCAGTTGAATTTGCCGAAGATGATACCGAGCAGGCCTGGAAGGACCTGGCAGCGTATAAGATCAGCGACAAGGATGTGTTGGTTGGTATCGCGGCATCAGGCTCAACGCCCTATGTGATAGGCGGATTGAAAAAGGCCAATCAGCATAATATAGTTACCGGCTGCATTGTTTGCAATTCGGGCAGCCCCGTTGCCGCAGCGGCAAAATATCCGGTAGAAGTAATTGTTGGCCCCGAATTTCTGACAGGCTCAACACGCATGAAAGCTGGTACAGCGCAAAAGCTGGTACTCAACATGCTGTCGACCACGGTTATGATCCAGCTGGGCCGGGTTAAGGGCAACAAAATGGTGGACATGCAGCTGACCAATCACAAGCTGGTGGATCGGGGTACGCATATGGTTATGAATTATACCGGCCTGCCTGCAGAAAAGGCGGCCGAATTGTTGCTGAAACATGGCAGCGTGCGCAAGGCCGTTGAGGAATACATGCAGGCAAAGTGACTTCGAAATAATGTGGAGATGCTGATTAATTAATATGATTTAATTATTATCGCATCAAATTTAAGCCCTGTGAAGGGAGTTAGGAGAGGGTTATGCACGAGATAGAGCCCTATTACAAGTGGAGAGACGACTATATTGCGTCAGAGGATGAATTATCGCCCTTCTACGCCACGGAATATAACGAGTTTGAGTTTGACAAACAGGTTTATAATTACCTGCTGCACCCTCAGTGGGACTCCTTCGGTTCCAATACGCTTTATCTGAAGGTACTTTTTGCAGATTATGATCGCGGTTACGCTATCATAGAGTTCATAGGCGAATGGAACGACGCCATCACCAACGATGTGATGCTGCTAAAACGCGAGCTGATTGACCTGATGATTGATAGCGGCATCAACAAGTTTGTGCTGATAGGTGAAAATGTGCTCAATTTTCACACATCCGACGATTGCTACTATGAGGAGTGGTTCCAGGAAGTAGAGGATGGCTGGATCGCGGGCGTCAACTTCAGGGAGCATGTGATCGAGGAGTTCAAGCGAAACAATATTGATTACTATATCAACTTCGGTGGTGAGCTGGACGATATGATCTGGCGCACGCTTAAACCGCTACAGTTTTTCAAGAAGGTGGAGGAGCAGCTTACGCGCAGGCTGGCTTGATGAAGAGAATCAAGAGTCAAGAAGCACGAGCCAGGATAGTTTTTGATTCCAGACTCTTGACTCCTGGGTTCGTGCTTAACAACAAATTGCATATCTTCGTATAAATTAAAAATCAATTTTTAAATAAAAATGGAAAATCAAACCCCGGATTACACTTATAAGAATGTGATCCAGATAGAAGATGCAGATTCTTCAAGAAAATTTATGGCAGGTGTGTTTCTGTGGATGTTTGTGGCACTAGGCATATCAGCCGCGACAGCTTACATTTTTGCTACGCCTCAATTTTTTAGCCTGCTTATTGATACAACTACAAACCAGGTTAACGGCCTGTTCTATGTAGCCATGTTCGCACCCCTGGCATTTGTACTGATCATGAGCTTTGGTATGAATAAATTATCATATGGAGTACTATCTGTTCTGTATATTCTTTATGCCGCCATTACAGGTATCAGTTTGTCAATCATATTGCTTGTTTATACACCGGCTTCAGTACTTGGCGTATTTTTAACCACTTCATTGGTTTTCGGCGTCATGGCAGTAGCGGGGTATACTACGAAAACTGACTTAACCAAATTTGGTTCGTTGCTATTTATGGGTCTGATAGGGCTTGTTATCGCAAGCGTTGTAAATATGTTTATGCACAGCGAAATGATGAGCTATATCGTTAGCTATATTGGTGTAGCTGTGTTTGTTGGGTTAACAGCTTATGATGTTCAGAAACTAAAGAACATAGGTGCTGGTATTCAATATGGTGAGGCATCAGCAAAGAAAATGGCGCTGATGGGCGGTTTAACTCTTTACCTTGATTTCATTAACCTGTTCTTGTACCTGATCCGTATTTTCGGCAGAAGAAGATAATATAAAATTAATGTTACGATAAAGGAGCTCCGCAATACGGGGCTCTTTTTTTTGTATTTTGTCGCAAATCCCTTACCCCTAATGGATAATGCGCTTACCCCTGGCAAAATAACGTCGCGGAAATTTGTGACCGTGGTGTTTTCGTTATTGTCGGTGGCGCTCGCTGTTACCTCCATATGCATCTACTGCTTTAATACCTACGATTCCCTGATGCGGCTGGTATTTGCCAACGATCATTTCAGGGTACTTGCCTGGGTATCGCTCCTTGTGCCGTTCATAATTTCGTTTATTATCCGGAAGGCCATTGACCGAATAAGCTACCCCTGGTTGTGTGTTCTGTTTTTCGTGTACACCATATTAATCGGCATCTGCTTTTCGTTTATCCTGCTCGACTTCGTCGATTCTTCCTTGTTCGGCATATTTGCCGCTTCATGCCTGGTATTTGGCTTTGCTGCGGTAATTAGTGCCAAAACTCAAATCGGTTTCGCCTGCTTCAAACCAATTTTAGCGATGCTGGCCGGGGGAATTATAGCCGTTATATTGATGGTTATTTATTTGCCCGATCTGCAAATAGAGCTATTCACAAGCTGCATCGGGGTGGTTGCCATAATTGGTATTGCCGCTTTCCATTTTGAAAGCCTGAAAGAGTTGGGAAGCATACAGGATTCTGACGAAAAATCTTCGAAAAAGTTGGCTCTCTTTTGTGCGCTAAAGCTCTATATCGATTACGTCAACCTGGTATTTTTTGTCATTTACCTATTTATCCAAAAACAGGATGAAGAGGACGACGCCAAAGGATAGTTAACCACAGAGGGCGCTGAGAGGGCTCAGAGAGCACAGAGCCTTGCATTTTTACGCTGAGTTCTCCGTGAAGACCTCTGTAATCTCCGTGGTTTAAAAAGAAAAGCTCCCCGATTGGAGAGCTTTCTAATATTTTATCAAATCAACGGTCTTACTTCGTCACGTACATCACTTCCTTCACCGCCTTAACAACTTTCTCAGCGTTTGGAAGATATTCCTGTATCAATGTAGGAGCGTAAGGGAGCGGAACGTCGCCGCCCATGATGCGCAGGATTGGAGCATCGAGGTAATCAAACGCGTCTTTCTGTACTTTAAAGGCAATTTCGGTTGAGATAGAACCCAGCGGCCAGCTTTCTTCAATCAGTACTAAACGGTTAGTCTTTTTAACCGAATTGATTACGGTTGCATAGTCGATCGGACGCACGGTGCGTAAGTCGATCACTTCGGCGCTGATACCTTCTTTTTCCAGTTCGGCGGCAGCAGCGTGAACCACTTTCATGATCTTGCCGAAACCAACCAATGTTACGTCGGTACCTTCTTTTGCAACGTGTGCTTTGCCCAACTCCAGGTAATATTCTTCGGCAGGTACA
>JAICXZ010000548.1 GCA_025934475.1 Mucilaginibacter sp.
CGACAAGTTTAACCCGTACGATCTTTACTCGAAAAGCCCGGTTACCCCGGTAGTTGCAGAATTGAAACCCTATTACGAAGATCTGATAGCTAAATATCTGCCTGCAACAGTTAAATTATAATAGATCATCTTTAATACATCATCGCACACTGTATGCCCCTGGGATGTTATTCTTACCGGTAACATCCCCAAAAAGGGGTTTATGAAATCCGCGATAATATCGATCTTGTCTGAATGAAGAAATATCTGCTTATTCTTGTTGGTATCACATTAACTTTTAGCTCATTTGCGCAAGTTGATCGCGCAGCTTTAACGTCATTTATCGAACGTGTAATTCCAGGCAAATCCAGCTCATTTATTATAGAAAGCATCCCGCAGGAAAATGGCAAAGACGTCTTCGAACTCGATAACAGGGGCGGCAAGATAGTGCTGCGCGGTAATAACGGGCTTTCGGTGGCATCGGCATTAAATTACTACCTCAAAAATTATTGTGGCTGTGACATCGGATGGAATGGCACCAATCTAAACCTTCCCGCTGTTCTGCCAGTTGTAAAAACAAGGGTTTATAAGATAACGCCCTACAGGTACAGGTACTATCTCAACTATTGTACCTTTAACTATTCCATGTCGTGGTGGGACTGGAACCGCTGGCAGAAAGAAATCGACTGGATGGCATTGAACGGCATCAATATGCCGCTTGCTATTACCGGCGAAGAAGCTATCTGGCGGGATGTGTACAAGCAAATGGGTTTCACTGATAAACAACTGGACGAATTTTTCAGTGGTCCTGCATATTTCTCCTGGTTCTGGATGGGTAATATCGATGCCTGGGGTGGACCGCTTCCGCAGCATTGGATGGATACACATCGCGAGCTGCAGAAAAAGATCCTTGAACGTGAACGCTCTTTCGGCATGACGCCTGTGTTGTCGTCATTCACCGGGCATGTGCCGCCTTCGTTTAAAGACAAGTTCCCTTCGGCTAAAGTAAAAAAAACCAATTGGGGGGCAGGATTCCCTGATGTATATATCCTTGATCCGGATGATCCCATGTTTGAGGCCATCGGCAAAAAATATATCGAAGCTCAAACAGTAGCGTTCGGTACAGATCACCTGTATTCGGCTGACACTTTTAACGAGAACGTGCCCCCAACCAACGATTCGACTTACCTGAGCGGTATGAGCAAAAAGGTGTTCAGGTCAATGGCGGCGGCTGACCCGAAGGCCGTTTGGGTAATGCAGGGCTGGATGTTCCACTACAACAATAAGTTTTGGCAGCCGGCCCAGATCAAAGCTTTGCTTAATGCAGTACCTGATGATCAGATGATTGTGCTTGATCTTTACAGCGACGCTCATCCGGTTTGGAACCGTACTGAGGCTTATTATGGCAAACCATGGCTGTGGTGCATGCTGCAGAACTTTGGTGGCAACATAAGCCTGTTCGGCCGTATGCGCCATGTTGCTGCTGATCCTGCCATAGCTTTGCATGATCCTGAATCAAAGAACATGATGGGCATAGGTCTTACCCCTGAAGGCATCGAGCAAAACCCCGCTTTGTTTGAGCTAATGCTTGAAAACGTATGGCGTGATACCCCGATTGATGCCGATGCCTGGGTAGTGGATTATGCTCGCCGGCGTTATGGAAAAGAAAATCAATTGGCTGCTGATGCCTGGCATATATTGCTGAACACCGTTTACAGCGGGGGCCTTACCGAAGGTGGTCCCGAATCGATCATTGTAGCCCGCCCGACATTGGAAAAATCGATCGACAGGGTGTTGACCCACCTCGATTATAATCCAGCAGAACTTTATAAAGCCTGGACCTTATTGGTGCATGCCTCCGACAGCTTAAAACAAAGCGATGGCTTTCAGTACGACCTGGTCGATGTAACCCGCCAGGTGTTGGCCAACTACGCAAGTCCGCTGCAACAAAAAATTGCCTCGGCCCGGAAAAATCATGACATAGAAGAATTCAAGCGATATTCAACCGCCTTCCTGCAAGTGATGGACGATATGGACGATCTGTTAAGTACACGTAAAGATTTCTTATTGGGCAAATGGATAAATGATGCGCGGGAAAATGGCATAACCGAACAGGAGAAAAACCTTTATGAGTTTAATGCCCGTGACATTGTGACCCTGTGGGGCGATAAAGAAAGCGGATTGCGAGAGTATTCGAACAGGCAGTGGGCCGGCCTGATCAAGGGTTTCTATAAACAACGCTGGGAGATGTTCTTCACCCAGATGAATAAAGCAATGGATGCCAATACAGCATTTGACGCAGTCGCTTTCGACAAACAAGTGAAAGACTGGGAGTGGAAATGGGTAAATACCCATGACAATGCTTACCCGAATACCGTGCAGGGAAATGCGGTGGAAGTTTCCCGGCGGTTATTTTTGAAATATCGCGATTTGGTGCAGTGGTCCAATTGACGGTGTTCAATTTAATATATAAACCAAATAACGGTAAACAGGGAATTTGCATTTAAAGCCACATTAAATGCTTGCAATAGTCCATCGTAATACTTTAAAATTTATCCTTCTGCAACTCAACCCTTTGAGCGTTTTTGCCGGTTTTTTTGCGTTTTACAATCAACCTGTTGCATACCTTCACGTAAAAGTGACTTTTATCGGTTTGTGGGGATCAATCGGTTTTAACGGACGATAGGAGCTGTAGTGGGGGATATTGAGCAAGCGATAATGAATCCATTTACCTTTTTATTTGCATTAGCCGATCCTAACGCATCAGTGGAAAACATTTTTCAGCACTTACCTATAGGCATCGCCCTGTACCAACCGGACGACGGCGCTATCGTATACTTAAATGATCGGTTCAGCAACGTCTATGGCTGGCATCGGGAAGAGCTGACCAATATCAACGACCTTTATTTAAAAGTTTTTCCGGAAGAGCAATATAGAGCCTCGGCCTTGCAAATAATGCAAAATGCCAGTGACGGATGCAATACTCCACGCCAACGCCTGCAAATCGTCACCCAATCGGGTGAAACGCGGGTAGTGGATATCACGGATATACCGTTTGGTGAAAAAAAGCTGCGCATATCGACCGTAGACGATGTAACTGGCGGGGTGCTCAAAATGCAAGCACTCGAAAGTACAACGGAGGATCTGAGGAAGATCATGGACTCGTCAATGGATATGATCTTTGCGGTCGATGAAAGCGACATTATCCTCAGTGTGAACGCAGCATCAGAAACCATCCTGGGATACAAACCTGAGGAGTTGATCGGCAAGCCGCTTTTCGACTACATCTACCCGCCCGACAGGGAGGTTAGCAAGCAAATCGCATCCGAAGTTAAATCGGGGAGCAAGGTAACCAATGTGGAGAACCATTATGTGCATAAGAATGGGGCGCTTGTGCCTTTGTCATGGTCGGCTGTTGCCGACCGGAATAAAAAGGTAAGATACGGCATAGCTCGTGATGCCACCGAGATCAAGAAAAGCAAAGCTGCGCTGGTGGATTCCGAGAAGCTTTATCGCCACCTTTTTGACAACAACCCCATTCCTATTTGTATTTGGGATTTC
>JAICXZ010000398.1 GCA_025934475.1 Mucilaginibacter sp.
TGTTCCTATTGATGGAGAAAGACTACCATTTAAAACACTTAGCAGCGTTGATTTACCCGAGCCGTTGGGGCCAAGGATAGCATAAGTCTCACCAAAAACAAATTCATAGTCGACATTCCGGAATATCCAGTCGTGGTTAAATCGGCGGCCTATGTTTTGGAGAGTTATCTTCATTCCAGCTGGCAGTGGCCAGTTTTCAGTGGGCAGTATTTGGGTGCAAACTGCCACTGCAAACTGCAAACTTAAGAATTCCCGAATCCCTTCATGATACCACGCTGCGAGTTGGATATGAAGTTGATGATCTCGTCGCGTTCCTCAGTAGGATTGAACTCAGCTTCGATGATATCCATCGCCTTGGTAACATTATACTTCTTAAGAAAGATAATGCGGTAAATTTCCTGTATTTCGTTGATCGTTTGTGCTGAATATCCCCTGCGACGCAACCCTACGGAGTTGATGCCTATATAAGATAAAGGTTCGCGACCGGCTTTAGTATAGGGAGGAACGTCCTTACGCACCAGTGACCCACCTGATATCATGCTATGCGCACCAATCTCAACAAATTGATGCACAGCTGAGGTGCCACCAATGAAAGCATATTCGTATACATTAATATGTCCCGCCAGTTGTACTGAGTTAGCGATGATTACATTGTCGCCAATAACGCAGTCGTGTGCTACGTGCACGTAAGCCATCAGCAGACAATTGCTGCCGATGCTGGTGGTGTTTTTATCCAGCGCGGTACCACGGTTCAGGGTAACACATTCGCGGATAGTTGTATTATCGCCAATAGTAACCGTACTGGGTTCACCACGGTATTTCAAATCTTGCGGAGGCGCAGATACAACAGCTCCCGGGAAAATACGGCAATTTTTGCCGATACGGGCGCCGTCCATAATAGTGGCATTTGATCCCACCCAGGTACCCTCACCTATTTCAACGTCTTTATGGATAGTCACAAACGGTTCAATCACCACGTTGTCAGCAATACGTGCCTGGGGGTGTATATAAGCTAAAGGTTGTATCATGCTTCTGCTTCTTTTTCTTCTTTTGTTCTTCTAACAATCTGGGCCATCAGCTCGGCCTCTACCACAATGCGTGATCCTACCATACCAATACCCTTCATTTGAGCAATGCCCCTGCGGATAGGCGCAATCAGGTTGCAATAGAATATGATGGTATCACCAGGGGTTACTTTATCCTTAAAACGAGCGTTCTCTATCTTCAGGAATAGGGTAATATAGTTTTCAGGATCGGGCACGGTATTTAACACCAGGATGCCGCCGGTTTGAGCCATAGCTTCAATCTGAAGGACGCCCGGGAACAATGGTGCGCCTGGGAAGTGACCTGCAAACAGGTCCTCGTTCATGGTCACGTTCTTCAAACCAACCACGTGGCTTTTGCTCAATTCGAGGATCTTATCCACCATCAGCATAGGCTGACGGTGAGGTAATATCTTCATGATGTCGACGGTATCATATACCGGCTTCATATTTGGATCGTATACTTTGATATGTTTACGGCTGCGTTCCTTCCTGATAAGCGTTTTGATCTTTTTGGCGAAAGCTACATTGGCTGCGTGACCGGGCCTTGCCGCCATAATATGGCCGCGCAGCGGAACGCCAACCAGCGCCAGGTCACCAATCATATCCAGCAGCTTGTGACGTGCCGGTTCATTTTGGTGACGCAGCTCGATATTATTTAAAATGCCTTGCGGGGCAACTTTAATGTCTTTGCGATTAAATATGCGTGCCAGGTGCGCTAACTCTTCGTCATCTACATCCTTATCTACTACTACAATAGCGTTATTGAGATCACCACCTTTGATCAGGTTGTGTTTCAAAAGCATTTCCAGCTCGTGCAGAAAGCAGAAGGTACGGCAGGAAGCAATCTCTGTATTGAATTCGCCGATGGTTGATATATTGGCATGCTGGCTGCCTAATACCTGTGAATTGTAGTCAACCATGCAGGTAAACCTGTAGTCGTCCAATGGCATGGCTACCATTTCAACCTTCCGGTCAGCTTCCGAATAATGAATGTTATAAGGTATATGGTAATATTCGCGATCAGCATCCTGTTCACTAAAACCCATCTCAGATAAGGCGTCAACAAACTGGATCGAGCTGCCATCCATGATCGGCGTCTCCGGACCATCCATGTCGATCAGCACGTTATCAATCTCAAGTCCCACCAAGGCGGCCAGTACGTGTTCAATGGTGCTTACGCTTGCACCGTTTTGTGAGATGGTGGTTCCACGGGAGGTATCGGTCACATTGTCTACGTCGGCATCAATCACCGGCGAACCTTCAATGTCAACCCTCCTGAATTTATATCCATGATTTTCGGGCGCCGGATTAAAGGTCATCGTCACCTTTTCTCCCGTATGCAATCCCACACCGGAGACAGTCACTGGCCCTTTGATCGTTTTTTGTTTTACGTTCATTGTATTTAACATGCCACTAAATTGAATTGTCGTTTACCTTACGCAATTCAGCGACTAATTTTTCTAGTTCTGCAATTTTCTTTTCCATACCCGGCAAACGGGTAAACACCACCTGCGACCGCATATGATCGCTAAGATGTGTTGCCGGCGAACCCATCCATTTTTTCCCCTCTTCGGTTATCGTGCGGCTCACACCGGATTGAGCCTGAACCTGACTGCCTTTGGCTATCGAAATATGCCCAACCACACCCACCTGTCCACCGATGATGGCATTCTCCCCAATTTTTGTACTCCCGGAAATACCGCTTTGCGCCGCAATAACGGTGTTAGCCCCAATCTCCACATTATGTGCGACCTGTATAAGGTTATCCAGCTTCACGCCTTTACGTATAACGGTCGAACCCATTGTAGCCCTGTCGATCGTTGTGTTTGAGCCTATCTCCACATCATCCTCAATAATCACATTACCGATTTGCGCTATCTTATTATAAGTGCCATCTGTCTGCGGAGCAAAGCCGAAGCCATCGCTGCCAATGATTGCACCGGAATGAATGATCACATTATTGCCAATCTCACAATCAAAGTAAACCACCACGCCGGGAAATAACGTAACGTTATTACCCAGTTTCACATTGTCTGCGATGTAAGTATTCGGATATATTTTACATTGATTGCCCACAGTGACACCAGGGCCTATATAAGCAAAAGCACCGATATAGCAGTTCTCGCCAATTTTAGCAGTAGGATGAACAAAGTTGGGTTGTTCAACGCCGGTCTTGTTCAGCTTAATGGTATTATATCTTTCGAGCAGCAACGAAAATGCCGAATAAGCGTTATCTACCCGAATTAGCGTAGCTTTTACCGGAGCAGAAAGTGCTAAATCGCGATTAACGATCACGATCGAAGCGTTAGTAGTATATAGGTATTGTTCGTATTTGGGATTGGCCAGGAAAGACAGAGACCGGGCTTGCGCCTCTTCGATTTTTGCTAATTTGTCGACAGCGATTTTGGGGTCGCCCTCAACAGTTCCGTTTAACATAAAACCTATCTCCTGTGCGGTAAATTGCATCGGGCAAAGTTAACTGTAAATATCGAAGCCACAAATTATTAATCAGCGGCCATTTCTGAGTTTTGAGTTCTGATTCTCAACACTCAAATAAGGTTTTTAGTATAGCCGACAAAGTATTTTTTTACGGTTGTAGACAACGCGCCAACGTTATTGTTGTCGCTGGCAATGGCGATATCTTGCAGGCCCCCGTCTTTCATCAAAATTCTAATACTATCACTGCCGGGCTTATAAGCACTATTCCGGATGGTATCGGTAAAAACAAAATAATCGAGTTGATCTTCACCTATCGGAAAGGCCTTTAATGCCCGCTTATTCAAGTTCTCGATAAATGCCGTTTCCGGCGGATCATTCGTAATATCCACATGATAGAGCTTGCGCTGCATCAGCATCCTACAGAGCGTCGAAAGGATAAAATCGTCGCATTGCTCCCAAACTTTGATTGAGGTCATGATATCGTTATCATCCAATCGGGTGAATGCTTCGATATGGATATCGTTGCTCATAAATTCAGATTTACTCACCGGATCGCTCAAAAAATGGCTCAATGCAGGCGTCGCAAATAGCGATTTCCTGGCAAATGCCAGTTCTCGTGCCCGTTTCAGTATTTTGGCCAAAAGCTGCTCGGCCGCTACTACGGTTTTATGCAGATATACCTGCCAGTACATCAGGCGGCGGGCGATGATAAACTTCTCAATCGAGTAGATTCCCTTCTCTTCTATCGCGATGTGGTCATTGACGATGTTCAGCATTTTGATGATGCGATCAAAGCTTATGACGCCTTCGGAAACGCCTGTAAAAAAGCTATCGCGATTTAGGTAGTCCATCCTATCCATATCCAACTGACCCGAAA
>JAICXZ010000541.1 GCA_025934475.1 Mucilaginibacter sp.
CAATGATGTTTATACCATAGCATTCGACTATTTGCAGATGAACGATGTAATGCGGCTGATCAAAGAAGACAATTTGCAGGTGTTGAATCAGCAATTCGATAATAGTTGCGAGATCAGAGTTTCGATTCGGAAAATGCAAGTGAATCAAGCTTTAGATAAACTTCAAAAGCTAAATTCGGTTAAGGTGAAATTTGATTATACCATTTGATTTAAAAGTTCTCCAATAGCCTTTTCCAGCGTCGCTTTTTTGTTCAATTTTTCGTCCGTAATTTGCCGCGCATTTATGTATTTTAGTCGGCAATGGAATCCTTCGAGATCAAAAGAGAAGACCTTGAGCGCATCAAAATTGCGCTCGAAGGCGATGATGCTGAGTTAGAGAAAGTTCTGGCCGAGTATCACGCTTCCGAGATCGCTATTTTATTCGAACGGCTTCCTCTTGAGGCCCGCGAGCGTATTATCAATATACTTCCAACCGAGGAGGCCTCGGATGTAATCTCGGAAATGAACGAGGAACAGGATCCGGCTGAGCTCCTGGCCGGCCTTGATCCTGAAAAGCGTTCGGAGATTGTAGAAGAACTGGATTATGATGATGCAACTGACCTTATCTCCCAATTAGATGAAGCGGAACAAAAGGAGATTCTGGAAGATATCGACCAGGAAGATGCTTCCCATATCCGCACGCTGCTAAGCTACGACGAAGATACCGCAGGTGGTTTGATGAACACCTCGGTCATCAAGGTGAACATCGCCCTGGAGAAGATGAGCGCTTTGGATGAGATTATCCGGCAGTCGGAAGAGATGGAGGAATTCAATACCGTCTATGTGATTGACAACGATAATGTGCTGAAGGGAATAATATCCATCAAAGATATACTGAAAGCTCACGCCAATACCTGGATAGATACATTGGTGAACCGGGATTTTGTGTTCGTTAAGGCTGAACTCGACCAGGAGGAGGTAGCTAAATTATTCTCGCAATACAACCTCACCGCTATTCCGGTTGTGGACGATCACATGAAATTGCTCGGCCGCATCACTGTCGACGATATCATCGACGTAATGGAGGAAGAAAGCACCGAGGATATATTGAAAATCTCGGGTGTATCTGAAGATGAGGAACTGAGCGGTACCTGGGTAGAAGCAGTAAAGAGCCGTTTGCCATGGCTGATAATAAACCTGGCGACAGCCTATCTTGCAGCATCCATTATCCGTCATTTTGATAAAACGGTTGAAAGTATTCCAATCATTGCAGCATACATGACCATCATTGCCGGTATGGGTGGAAATGCCGCAACGCAGGCCCTGGCGGTTACCGTGCGCCGTATTTCATTGACGGATCTTACGGATAAACAGGCCTATAACACAGTTATCAAGGAGTTTCTGGTTGGGTTGCTTAATGGGGCAGCTAACGGTATAATCGTATTTGTTATCGCGTTTATATATGACGCTAATCTGAAACTGGGCCTGGTGCTTTTCCTGGCCATGACAGGCAACCTGATTGTGGCAGGTTTAACAGGCTCATCTATCCCGCTGATATTGAAACGTGTGGGTATAGACCCCGCCGTAGCCTCATCAATTATCATTACTACTTTTACTGACTGCGCGGGGTTTTTACTGCCGCTATGGTTCGCCACTAAACTTTTGAAATAAGTAAGATTATTTAATCCCTTTGCAAATTCTCATATTTGCAGAATCATAAAACCTATAGAATGGCCGAGATCAGAAACGACTGGACGAAAGAAGAGATTTCAGAAATATACCATAAACCGCTGCTGGATTTGATCTACGAAGCGGCTACCATACACCGCGAAAATAAGGATTACTCCGAAGTGCAGATAAGCTCACTTATCTCCATTAAAACCGGCGGCTGCCCCGAAGATTGCGCCTATTGCCCGCAGGCAGCGCGTTACAATACGGGAGTTGGTGTTCACGCTATCCTGCCCAAGGAAGAGGTAATTGCTGCTGCCGAAAAGGCGAAAGCCGGAGGCGCTTCGAGGCTTTGCATGGGTGCAGCCTGGCGCGAGGTTCGTGACAATCGCGATTTCGATAAGGTGATTGACATGGTGAAAGCCGTTAATGAGCTGGATATGGAAGTATGCTGCACATTGGGTATGCTTACTGAATCGCAGGCACAAAGATTGGCTGATGCTGGTCTTTATGCTTACAACCACAACCTGGATACTTCGGAAGAGGACTATAAACGCATTATTACTACGCGTACTTATGATGATCGTTTAAAAACGCTCGAGCATGTACGTAAAGCCAAAATAACCGTTTGCAGCGGCGGCATTATTGGTTTGGGAGAAACAGTGGAAGATCGCATCTCGATGCTGAAAACGCTATCCAGTCTTCCGAAACATCCAGAATCAGTGCCGATCAATGCTTTGGTGCCTATCAAAGGTACTCCATTGGCTGACGAAGCCCGCGTGCCGGTTTGGGATATGGTAAGGATGATCGCCACAGCGCGTATCGTGATGCCAAAGACCGTTGTTCGCCTTTCAGCAGGCCGAACAGAAATGACTACTGTAGAACAAGCGTTGTGCTTCATGGCCGGCGCCAATTCGATATTTGCAGGCGATAAACTATTGACTACGCCGAACCCGTCATTCGATTCCGATATGGCGATGTTTGAAATACTGGGTCTGAAACCAAGAGCCGCATTTAAGAATGGTAAGCCTGGCCAGCAGGAGCATGTGCAGGAATATATAGATATTGATAAAGTTGAAGCGAATTAAAATAAATACCACGTTTGAGAAGGACGAGGAAGAACGCAGGCTTTTTTTTGCCTCGCTTTCTTACTCAAAGCGGTTGCAGTATTATATAAAAACGCGAAAATTCTCCAATTTTCGCAAGTTACCCAAACCAAAAGATGACTTGATATTGTCTAATCAGCGCCTTTTGCTCACTAGGTTGGTTATGAACCAATGAAAACATGAAAGTTCTTTGGTGTTGGCGATGCAAAATGGAAGTGCCTATGCTCGATGATAAGGAGTTTTCTAGGGCAAAGGAACTTCATAGTGCTGGTTTTAGAAATAGTAAGCCTGACAGGTTTCAGCCTCTGCTCGATTATTATAAAAAACTAACTGGCTTTGAAGAAGGCGAATGTAATGCAATCATGCATCATCAAATATCCCAATACGGACCACCTTGCGAAAATTGCGGAAAACCTTATAGAACTCCTAAAGCTTCATTTTGCGCTGCGTGTGGTCATAAAAGAATTTAACCTTGGCCCGCTAACCATCTCAAATAAGAGGTATTTGTCACGTCTTAACCGGTAAGAAGATTATTAAAGAATAGAAAATAATTTCCTATTTGCTTAATTATTAGGAAATTATTTTCTATAACTTTAGGTAAACCTTTTTACTATGAAACGATACCTAAGCATCGCAATTTTACTTGTATTCTCCTGTGTCTTAACGACAAATTCCTACGGCCAATCTGATTTACTGACAGTGGTAATTATCAGGCATGGGGAAAAGCCGAAAGTCGGCAATAACCTTAGCTGCAAGGGATTCAACCGATCGCTTCAAATACCTAAATCACTTGACAGTCAATTTAG
>JAICXZ010000078.1 GCA_025934475.1 Mucilaginibacter sp.
GCTGGTGCTTTTTTTGGCCATGCGCCTTGCCTGGGCAGCAAGTGGGGGCTGGTTTACCTGGATAAATTAAAACGCTTTATCAGCAAAACCGGGTTTGATATTTTCGAAAACGATGGGCCTTATCCCGGCGACGTTTGCGCGTCAACTACGCATCCCGGTCATAAAAACCTGGATGATAGCCAATGGCAGCAAATGGAATTGCAAAAGGGTTTATATCGTTGGTGCAACGAACATGGCGTTTACGTGAATGCCCCGGACTGGTACTTTCTGGATGGTACCAATAAAATAGCTTTGGGTTACAGGGAAGTTAATTTCTCTTTGCCGCGCGATCAACAGATGATATTGAACCGTCAGAATATTTTTGACGGCACCTGGGAAAAGACTCCTGCTATGGGTTGGGGTTTTGTGCCACTCACCCGTTACCAGGGCGGCGGTCCTGAAGCCGTGCTGGAACCCCTTTCAGAACATTTGAAAGACTACAAACAATTGATGATGCAATACTACGGCGCAGGTGTTCAGGCTTGTTACCGCGGACCGAGACTGTACGATACAGAAGGCACCCGAGAGATGGTAGTGAGTGTCATCAATTGGTACAAGAAATATCGTAGTATTCTTAATTCTGATATTATCCATCTTCGTAGGGCGGATGGCAGAGATTGGGATGGTTTGCTGCATGTGAATTCGCAACTGAGCACCAAAGGAATGCTTATGCTTTACAATCCCCTTAAAACCAGTATCACAAGGACCATTAAAGTCCCGCTGTACTACACAGGGTTGACAAATTTCGCAATGGTTCGTGAGAAAGAAGGGGTGGCAAAAAAATACCCCGTTGACAGGAAATATGAGATCGAACTAACCTTTACCATCGCTCCTGAGAGTTATACATGGTTTTCCATTGAGTAAAACGGATCATCCAATATTATATCATATTTAGATTTCAAAATGAGAGTTTTTCCATTCACAGTGGTAGTGTTGTTGGCCTGTATTTACCAGCCTGAGATCGGCTTTGGACAAGTTAAAACAGCAAAACAGTTGTCCGGTATTAATGCTAAATCCATCATAACTATGGGGTCATCCGATACCCGGTCTTTCGATAGTGATTGGCTGTTTTCAAGGTTTGGGCTACAGCCGGAAGGGACGACCATACCAGAGCCCCAGGGATTGGAGCAGGTTGCCGTGGATGACGCGTCCTGGCAAAAACTGGATTTACCCCATGATTGGGCGATCCAGGGTCCGTTCCGTATGGACCTTGCCGGTGAGACCGGCAAACTGCCCTGGAAAGGGATTGGCTGGTATCGCAAACATTTTACTATTCCGGAATTTGATCGTGGTAAAAGGGTGTTTATAGATTTTGACGGCGCTATGGCCTATGCTAAAGTATGGCTTAATGGTCACTACCTCGGCACATGGCCTTACGGATACAGCTCATTCCGCATGGACTTAACTCCCTATTTAAAATATGACGGAGAGAATGTTCTGGCAGTTAATCTAAATACGGAGAAATGGGACTCCCGGTGGTATCCCGGTGCAGGTATTTACAGGCACGTTTGGCTGGTGAAGACAAATCCCGTGCATGTTGGGCATTGGGGAACATATATAACTATGCCCCAAATCAGCAAAAATGCGGCGACGGTGAAGTTAGCCATATCGGTAGATAACCAGGGAACAACCCCTGTGAACGCATTGATCAGTACCGATGTCTATGAGCTCAGGGCCGACAACAAGCCAGGCGCGAAGGTGGTTTCCGCAAAAAAATCAGTTATAAGAATAGGCAGCGGAGTAAGCGCCACGAGCAACTTGCAGGCTATTATATCACATCCCAAACTATGGGATATTGTTTCCCCAAACCGGTATCTCGCGCAAACGTCGGTGATTGTGAATGGGAAAGTGGTGGATGTTTATAACACGCCTTTTGGTATCCGCACAATTGAGTTTACAGCTAATAAGGGCTTTTTGCTCAATGGCAGACGAGTGGCTATACAAGGCACTTGCAACCATCACGACCTGGGGTCGCTTGGTGCAGCTTTTAATACCAGTGCACTAATCCGTCAGCTCAAAATATTGAAAACAATGGGCTGCAATGCGCTACGCACCTCCCACAATCCACCCGCGCCCGAACTACTCGAATTAGCTGATCAAATGGGCTTCCTGGTGTGGGATGAGGCCTTCGATTGCTGGAAGCATGGGAAAAAGAAATTGGACTATAACAAACTTTATGATGAGTGGAATGAAAAGGATTTGAAAGCGATGGTCCATCGAGACCGTAACCACCCTTCTGTCTTTATTTGGTCCATTGGTAATGAAGTAATGGACCAGCAAGATGTGGAAATGACTAAGCATCTTGCCGGCGTTGTGCGTGCCGAGGACCCAACACGCCCAATTTCCAACGGCTATAACGACCCGGACGGGGGCCGTGAATCGGGGGCAGTTATGGCCTTGGATGTTATGGGGGTGAATTACTTTTTTAGTCAGCAACCTAAGTGGGATGCTGATCCACGGTACAAAGACAAACCTACGGTTGGGAGTGAAACATCGTCCTGCTTGTCTTCAAGAGGGGAGTATTTTTGGGACAAAGAATATCAGAACTGGCAGATATCCTCATACGATACAGCCAAACCGGGCTGGGGCTGTATTCCCGATGAACAATTTCGCACCAACGCTAAATTCCCTAACTTGTTGGGCGAATTTGTCTGGACTGGCTTTGATTACCTCGGCGAACCAACACCTTACGGCTCTGATGAAACAAACTTGCTGAACTTCAGGAACGATCCCTCAAAAAAAGCTGAGTTGGAGCAAAAGCTGGAGGAAATGCGCCTTCATAATCCACCATCACGCAGCAGTTATTTCGGCATTGTGGACCTGGCAGGATTTCCGAAAGACAGATATTACCTGTACCAATCACACTGGAGAGCAAAGTTGCCAATGGCGCACATCCTTCCGCACTGGAACTGGCCGGAAAAGATAGGAGAGAAGATTCCGGTACACGTTTATACATCTGGTGACGAGGCTGAACTGTTTGTCAATGGTAAAAGTATGGGACGCAAGAAAAAGCGGCTCAACGAAGATTTTCGTCTGGTTTGGGATAGCATAAAATATGAGCCCGGAACGGTTAAAGTAATTGCTTACAAAAACGGTAAAGAATGGGCCACAGATTTGGTTAAAACTACTGGCGGAGCGGCAAAGCTCTCTATTTCTGCTGACAGGTCTATCATTGGCTCCGATGGTTCCGACCTCGCTTACATCACTTTGAAAGTAGAAGACAAAGACGGATTGACTGTACCAAGGTCGCATCCTTTGATAAAATTTGAAGTAGACGGACCCGGCGAAATCGTAGCGACAGACAATGGCGACGCTACCAGCTTTGTATCTTTTAAAAGCGATGAGCGCCCGGCATTCAATGGGATGGAGTTGGTTATCGTTCGCGCAAAAAAAAGGATGAAAGGCAAATTCACAGTGAAGGCAAATAGCGATGGCCTGGAAAAGTCGGCGGTAACAATTGAGACAAAATGAAACTAAAGTTTCTTGTTTGCGTCAATTTTCTCTTGAAAACCATAACGAAATTCGTCAAATAAATCTTTATGAAAAGAATAATCTCACTTATCGCATTCTTTTTTTCAATACAATCTGGCCTGTATGCGCAGGTGAATAATACTGCGCCTAACATTATACCTGCAGTTCATCAATGGCGGGCAGGTAGCGGAAGTTTTATGATCAATGCTTCGACAGGATTCAAATTTAAACCATCCGCATTAACACAAAGGACGGTTGCAATATTCTGGGAGGACCTGAACGCATTGCAGGGCGCAAAGAAATCAGATGCGCGCAAAAATTATGTCACAATAAAAATTACACCTAAACGCGATGCATCCCAACTGCAAAAGGAATCTTACCACCTGGACATAAAACCGCGACGAATTGCTATCGAGGCGACAAATGAGGCCGATGTTGTTCCGGTAAATAAATGGACGCAAATAACCTTAACCGGTGAACATAATTCCTGCACTTTGTTCATCGACGGGAACGCAACGGATTCCGTTGAAAAGCAGTTCATTTGCCTGCTAAAAACAATTGGGAGCAATAGCGGGCATTTTTCCGCTTCAGCGCTATTATCTGATTTAAAAGTGTACAGCCTGATATTAAGCAAGGAGGAAATAAAAGCATTGTTTTTAAATTCGGGCCCATTAAAACCATCGACCGGTGACTAAACTATTCTGCCTTTTTTTGACATTTTTGAACCTTCATTTAGTATACGGAAAAGCTCCGGATACGATAAGAGTTACCAATTTTGGGTTGAAGCCAAACAGTTTTGAAGATGCTTCTGCCCCTGTTCAGAAGGCTATTGAAGCTTGTAAGCGCAGGAACAACGTTGTGTTGTGTTTTCCGAAGGGCCGTTACGATTTCTGGCCGCAACAGGCGGTGCATAAGGCTTATTTTGTTTCCAATACCTCATCGGCCGATGAGGTGCCGGATAAAACAAAAGTGATCGGACTGTTTTTTGAAAACCTTACGGCACTAACCATAGATGGTAATGGTTCACAGTTTATTTTTCATGGTAAGATGACGCCATGGGTAATGGATCATTGCAGCAATGTCATCTTGCAAAACCTGACAACCGACTTTGAACGACCAACCATGTCCGAGATGAAATTTTTAAAGCTAAGCCCGGATAGTATAATCGTTTCCATACACCCCGATTCGAAATTTGCGATAATTGACCAAAAACTGATGTGGTATGGAGAAGGGTGGGGGACGAAGAATTTTCACGCAATCCTTGTTAAGCCATCAACCGGTATTTATAATTATTCGACATGGGAGCCATTTTTAAAAGGCAAAGCTGAGTTAATGTCGCAAAACAGGGTGAAATTCTATGGCGACTTTTCAAAATTTTCAGCAGAGCCGGGAGATATATTGACAGTGAGGGACCCGGTAAGGGATCAGGTCGGAGCATTTATCAACTGTTCGAAAAATATTTATCTAAAAAACTTGGCGGTCCGGTACATGCACGGCCTAGGGATCGTGTCTCAATTTTCGGAGAATTTATTTTTTGATCGCATACAAATCGCTCCAGACCTCAAAAGCGGGCGTGTGATCTCTTGTTTCGCGGATGCCGTGCATTTTTCGGGGTGTAAGGGTGATGTTGTGGTCGAAAATTCAAGCTTCAAGGGTTTGCACGATGACCCGATCAACATTCACGGAACACACCTGAAGATATCGCAGGTACTTTCTCCGACGAAAGTAAGGGTAGAATTCATGCACCCTCAAACTTATGGCTTCGGCGCTTTTTTCGCCGGAGACAGTATTGCCTTTGTGCATTCTCAAAGCTTGCAGATCTTCGGAAAAGGAGTTGTAAAAAAGGCGGATCTTGTTTCTGAAAAAGAAATGGAAATTGAACTGACAGAACCATTATTGAGCGATAAAATGATTGGCGATTGTTTTGAGAATTTAACATGGACACCTACAGCAACGATCCGCAATTGCCGTTTTGAGGGTGTAAATACAAGAGGGCTTTTGGTGAGTACCCGCCGAAAAGTACTGATTGAAAATAATACCTTTTACCGCACTGGTATGTACGCCATCCTTATCAGTAATGATGCGTCCGGTTGGTACGAATCCGGTGAGGTGCAGGATGTAACTATTCGCAACAATACCTTTGAAGATTGTGCTTACAATACGTCGCCCGATTCTTATGCCATTGCTATAGCACCGGAGGATCATCAGCCCGCAAAAGGATATTTTGTACATAAGAATATCCGTATTGAAAATAACAAATTCAGATTGCTTGGCTCACCGGCAGTGACGGCGAGAAGTGTCGATAAACTTTTGTTTAATAATAATATCATTTACTGCACTCAGTTTTTGCCGGGCGCCGAAACTAAAATTTCCTTTAAGCTGGATGGTTGCGCAGATGTGCAGGTATTGAAAAATAAGTTCCATACTACATGGAAGCCGGTTATTAAATTGCAGGATATGACTTCAAAGCAGGTGAAAACCGATATAGAAATTAAAAATTGATTTTGAGCATGGATAAAAAGAATAATACCCTGAGAATTTCTACGAACTATAAAATAATGAAAAGAATAATTGCCGTTATCGCACTAATCGGTTCAGTGTCGTCCTCACTGAAAGCGCAAACAATTGACCCGGCTTCTATTAAAAGTAAGATGCAGTGGTTTGCCGATGCAAAGCTTGGAATTTTTATCCACTCCGGGATTTACGCAGTGAACGGCATCGACGAATCATGGAGTTTCCACAATAAAAAGATCAGTTATGCCGGTTACATGAAACAGCTGAAGGGTTTTACATTGGATAAATATGACCCTGCGTTTTGGGCCGAACTCATTAAAGAAAGCGGCGCAAGGTATGCTGTAATAACCACAAAGCATCACGACGGGGTGGCTATGTACGACACGAGGATGAACAATTTGAGCATCGTGAAAGCAACACCCGCAAAAAAAGATATGGTAAAACCATTGTTTGATGAGTTAAGAAAACGAGATATAAAATGCGGAGCCTATTTTTCGCTGATCGACTGGAGTTATCCTGATTACCCAGGATTTTTAAAAGATAGCTCGAGGTACAAGGTCGAGGACGATTATGGACGGTGGGATAGATTTCGTTCGTTTTTCCAGGGGCAAATCAAAGAGATCAGCAACAAATTTAACCCTGATTTGTGGTGGTTTGATGGGGACTGGGAGCACAGCGCCGAGCAGTGGGAATCTGAAAAAGTACGTCAGATCATTTTATCCCACAATAGTCAATCGATCATCAACGGCCGATTGCAGGGGTATGGCGACTATGAGACCCCTGAGCAAAACTTCCCTGTATCGCGTCCAAAGTACAACTGGTGGGAATTGTGCATGACGACCAATAACAATTGGGGATACCACCCTGACGACACCAACTGGAAAACGCCGTATGAAATCATAACCATATTTACCGATGCTGTTTCTAACGGAGGAAATCTTCTCTTAGACATTGGACCAAGGGCAGACGGAACTATCCCGCAGGAGGAAATAGACGTACTGAAGGAACTGGGTGCGTGGAATAAGCGAAATGGAGAATCCGTTTTTAACACGGTGGGCGGTATACCTCAGGGACATTTTTATGGTCCCACTACTTTATCGAAAGATTCAACAACACTTTATTTATTTGTGCAGGGACATATAAACGGAAACGTAACATTGAAAGGTCTGATGAACAAGATAGAAGACATCACTGTACTTGGGAGCCAGGAAAAATTGACTCATAAGATTGTGGGTAAGATTTCATGGAGCGCTATACCCGGATTGGTTTATATCAACGTTCCGGAGAAAGCTGAGGATAAATATGTGACCGTGCTGAAACTGAAATTGGATGGTCCTATTAAATTATATGCCGGACATGGTGGATTAAATTAAAACTCAAGAATGCCAATTGCAGGTTTCAGGACGTTAGTCGACAGGGGCTTCCCATCAAAGCGAAACCAGTTGAAATCAACATAACCGCCTTGGCCCGGGGATAATGTATTGAAATTGAACAAAGCAAATCTATTGGCTGTCCAGTCCAGCCCAAGTTCCATTTTTAATTGATTACCGATCGGATGATAATTTTTGCCATCGGTACTATAATAGAACTTCACTGTGAAATTAGCTTCGGCCACACTCGCTTTAAACCAAATGCTCTTTCCTCTAAAGGGTAGCACTTGGACAGTCGTATCATTATTGACCATTACGATTAAACGACGACCCTGTTTTTGTTGTATCGATACATAAGCATAAGGGCGCTGAAAAATGCCAAAACCTGCTATATCGCCGTCTTTCATTCCCTCGGTGTTCATTTCGACCGAGCCGGTCGAATATGGCCCCTGAACACGTTGAGTGAGCGTGTTGCGGGCTAGCGTCAATGTTTTTGCTGGAACTGCTTTAAGTCTAAGGAAGCCCGGATGATTGCTGAGCGACCATTTTTTGGGATCCGGGTTATGATTCCATTGCCATTGAAGGCCAAGCTGCTGAGAATTGAATTCGTCGGAAGTAGCCGGGATAATAATGGGGTAATTGCCGCCCACATTCGGCTTGGTCCAGGTATCGACACCTTTTCCGGAGTGTCCCGGCATGGGCCAACCATCTGTCCAGGTAACAGGCTCCAGGTTAGGCACCCTGCCGATAGGGCCGCGGTCTTGCATAATGATAAACCACCAGGAGCCATCTTTCAACTGAACCATACCGCCCTGGTGCAGGCCGTTGCCCGGATAAGAATGATCATCATTAATAACCACTTTGGATTCGTATGGCCCGTAAATATTATCTGCTCGCAAGCAAACCTGTCGGCCTTTTGTTCCCCCCGTTGACGAGAGTATATAATATTCGCCGTTTATTTTATACAAGTGCGATCCCTCCAGGTAAGGATATTGTGGATTGTCGTAGATTTTCCTGGCAGGTGTTTTAACAGACTTTGCGTCGACGTTAAGCTCAGTTATGTATAGTGTTTGTTGTCCATGGGCAACATACACATGGCCGTCATCGTCAAACAATAAACCCGGATCATAAAGGTATTCGGGGAATATTGTTCGCGTCCATGGTCCGCTGATGTCTTTGGCTGTGCACATAGAAAAGTGTCCCTTTTCTTTATCCCATTGTGGCGTACAAAATCCAACATAAAACAGGCCGTTGTGATACCTGATAGTTGATGCCCAGGAACCCCGGAGGTACATATCGCCGCCCTGCAGGTTATAACGCGGGTCCTCATCAAAGTGTTGAACAGCGTACCCTGCCATTTCCCAGTTAACCAAATCCTTCGATTTGGCGATCGGGCATCCGGGCACGTAATGCATGCTGGTAGATACCAGGTAAAACTCACC
>JAICXZ010000161.1 GCA_025934475.1 Mucilaginibacter sp.
ATAGCTGGAAGTGTGCATCCAGCCGCAATGCTGATTGAAACCCTGGTATATAAAAAACTGCCCCCAGGTAACCGCGCCGTAGGCATTGAGACCTTCACCGCTCGATATCTGCACCTCATCCCTGAAATAAAATGGCACATGGGGATTAATGTAAAGCATAGCATGCCCCGAAGCAGTTTTTGATGGCGCGAGTGCAAAGCCGTTAGATCCGGTTTCCCGTTCGGTGATAATATTGTCTATGGAGTGATGGTCACTAACGGCTCCAAGCCCGTCCGGTCCTTTACTATAAAAATGTTCCGTTTCGCCAGAGACTATTCCACCCGTTGACGTTGCAGCGACGCTGCCGTCGGTAAACATCAGCGCGTACCAGGGCTGGAAATGATGAAATATCTGCGGCTTTACTTCGGGGTGTTTATATAAATAATAGTTGACTCCATCTGCAAACGCATTCATCAGCTTTTTGAACCATAGGGGGCTGGCTTTATAATCTTTGATCGCATCGGTGGTATCAGCTATTAGCTGCAGTTGAATATCCGATTCCAATTTTCGGTCCCCATCAACTTCCGACTGCTTGCCCAATTGGTAAAGGTAATTTTGTTCGATCCCTTTAAAGTTGTCCTCGCACTCCGCGTACATCAGGCCAAAAACAGCGTCTGCATCGGTCTTTCCATAGATATGTGGCACGCCCCAATTGTCGCGAATAATAGTTACAGCATTAGCCTCTGTTTGAAAGCGTTGAATCTCCTGTGATGTAAATTTCTGGCCAAAGCAAATTGCGGGAACCATAAACAATGCGCAAAGCAGGGCATGTTTGATTGTAACAAAAAAATTACAGTAACACTTAAACATATAAAGGAGTCTTAAAAGTGTTGAAATGACAAAAATAACCTATATTTGTCTCGTTGACATTTATAACGATTGCATTGCAAAACGGAAATCTTCCGCTTAAATACAATTTTTAAAACAAACTTCTGTTCATATTACTGGTTTTGTATGTAACAAAAGTAAAACAAGGGTTCAATCTATTGATTTACAACCAAATAAAACCTATTTCGTACTAGTAATTGATCTATCGATCATAAAGAGCTTGGATTAATATCAAACATGTTATCTGAGATTTAGTTGATTCAATGTCATTGAGAGTGATATTGAGATGCGTTCCGGGGTGAGATACGGAACGCATTTTTTATTTTGAGTCCGAAAGTCCGCATAAGTCCGAAAGATGGAGCTCTCAAAAAAAATGCTTCTGCAACTGCTACCTTCTCAATCCGAAAGTTCGAACGACAAAAAAACGCTCCGACTGGTACTGCTACTGCCACTGCTACTTACTACCAGGAGTCACCGCCCGCATCGGGTAATGCTCATAATGGTTAATAGTTGCCGCAGGATCGCCATTCAAGAAGGTGATCAGTTCTTCCTCTGTGTCGGCTTCTACAACGCCCATGCCGTAAGTGCCTGCCGGGTCCATAACAGGGCCGAAGACTACAACTTTGCCTTTGTTCATCAGTTCGGTCCAGTAAGTAATGTGCTGCATCATGATGGCGCGTTCGTGGGGTGTCATATCCTGCGAAAATGTTGGACGCCGGGGAATCAGTTTGAGAAAGAAATGAGGCATATGAATGGGTTTTACCCAAATATAAAACTTTGCCGATTTACTGCTACAACTGTTCCACCTGGTAATCGGTCACCAGCGGCAATGAGAACCAAAAAGTAGATCCTTTGCCCTCGTCGCTTTCCATACCAACCCGACCGTTATGCCGGTTAATGATCTCGGCCGATATGTACAGGCCAAGACCGAGCCCTGAGTAATTTTGTGAGGATTCGTGCACCCGGAAGAAGCGGTCAAATATTTGACTTTGCTTATCCTCCGGAATCCCTATTCCAAAATCAGTGACCGAAAAACGAAGATCGGGGCCGATCTTTTCAATGTTTATAACTACCTTTTCGGCATCGGGTGAGTATTTGATCGCGTTGTTGATGAGGTTTACCATTACCTGTTCTATCCTTGTCCTGTCGGCATAAATAAGCGCGGGGTAATTCTTTTCGACCACGATTTGATGCTTCGGTGTGTAAGCCATAATTTCATTGATACATTCCTGTACCGAGTCGTAAAACACATATTCGGTACAATTAAGCGGCATTTTACCCGATTGTATCCTGGTAACATCCAGCAGATCATCAATTATTTCGGTCAGCTTTTTAACCTGTTTGCTGGCCATGGCTATGAAAGGGCGTATTTGTGAAGGATCAAAATTAGTCCCCGAAAGGCGTTCCAATATTTGCAGCGATGCCTTCATGCTCGTTATCGGGGTCTTCAGCTCATGACTGGCGATGCCCAGAAACTCATCCCGCTTTTGCAATAGCATCCTGGTAGCTTTCTGGGAACGCTCCTGCTCGTCTATATCTATCATGCTTCCGATGTACCCTCCAAATTCAGGCTTAAACAGCGGATTTGCATAAACAAGCACCCAATGATATTGCCCCGATGCAAGTTTGAATCGGAACTTGGTTTGCATTGGAATACGCGCTTGAAACTCAGCTCCCAGTTTTTCGACCACGCCTTGCACGTCATCGGGATAAACGGCCGCTAATATTTGATCTTTCAGTTGCGGTCCCATATCCAGCCCGGTCCTGGCCTTCCAGGTGTCGTTCACATAAATTATGGCACCGTTTTCATCGGCCTGCCAGATAATAAGCGAATTGTTATTTGTGAGTGCCTTAAAATGCTCCTCACTTGCCTTCAGCGCTTCCAAAGCCTGTTTTTGTTTGTGAATATTGGTGCTGGTGCCAATCCACATTATCGGCTTTCCGGTTTCATCCTTATGGACATAGGCGCAGGTGAGATGCCAGATGTATTCGCCCCCAAGATTCATCAAGCGATGCTCCAACTCCAGGTCGGTGCCTTGTTCTATTGCGCGTGACCACTCGTGCTCGGCCATTTCCAGGTCGTCGGGATGGATAATGCTCCAAACTTTGGCCCGTAGTTCTTCAAGCGTTTTTGTGCCGGTATAATCATACCAGCCTTTGTTGTAATAATTTGCATGCCCGTCAGGTCCCGATATCCACATTTTATGCGGAATCGCGTCGGCGAGAAAACGAAATCTCTCCTCACTGTCGATTATGGCAGAATCGGGTTTCATTACTTCTTAAAAATGTAGATGGATTGAAGAATTGTTATACGGCTCGGTAAATACGTATTAGTGGCTGGGTCTTTTGCCACTCTAATTTAATTAAAATTCTGATTATTAGCAATATAAAGTAATAAAAATATTCTAAAAATCGTCTCGCCAACTTATTCAACTTAATCCAACCCAATCAACCCTAACCATTTATATTTGCCTGCATGGAACTTCACCTTTTTGACCAGCAGGTTTATACTTCACGCAGGCAGCAGCTTAAGCAAAATTTCGGTTCAGACGGGCTCATTTTACTAATGGGTAACGAGGACAGCAGCATGAATTACAAGGACAATACGTACCTGTTCAGGCAGGACAGTACTTTTCTTTATTATTTCGGACTAGATGTACCAGCGCTTGCGGCAATTATAGACACAGAAACCGGCGAAGAGGTAATTTTCGGCAATGAGCTTACCATTGATGATATTGTATGGACCGGCACTTTGCCTACAGTAAGTGAAATGGCATCAATGGTTGGCGTGGACCGTACCAGACCTTATGCCGATATTGCGCACTACGTGCACAAAGCATTGACTTACGGTCGCAAAGTCCACATCCTTCCACCCTATCGTCCTGAAAATAAGATCAAGCTGGCAACATGGTTTAATGTAAGCCTGGACGATCTGGCTGATCATGTTTCGCTCAAGCTGATCAAGTCTGTGATCGGGCAACGCGTTATCAAATCGCCATTGGAGATTGCCGAGATGGAAAAGGCGGTCAACATCAGCATAGACATGGAGTTGGCTGTGATTAAAGCGACTCGACCAGGTATTAAAGAATTTGAATTGGTTGCCAAAGCTCATGAGGTTGCCATTGCAAATAATGCCCGTCTGGGGTACCCTGCAATCATCACCACCCACGGGCAAACGCTGCATACGCATTTTTACGGCAACACATTGCAGGAAGGCCGCATGGTGCTGAGCGATATCGGCGCTGAAAACGATATGCATTACGGCGGCGACCTGACACGGACGTTCCCGGTTGGCTCAAAATTTTCCGCACGGCAGGCTGAGCTCTACGAAGTAGTTTTAACTTCAATGGATCACGCTATTAGCCTGTTGAAACCCGGTATCCAGTATAAGGACATTCACCTTGCAGCCTGCACAAAACTTGCCGAAGGATTAAAAGCAGCCGGACTGATGAAAGGCGACCCTGCCGAGGCTGTCGAAGCAGGAGCACATACTATGTTCTTTCAATGCGGGCTGGGCCATATGCTAGGCATGGATACCCATGATATGGAGGACCTGGGCGAACCCTATGTGGGCTATACCGATACACTCAAAAAAGAAACATCGATCTTCGGCCTCAAATCACTGAGATTGGGCCGTGAACTGGAATCCGGTTTTGTGCTCACCGTTGAACCGGGTATTTACATCATTCCCGAACTGATCGACCGCTGGCAGGCCGAGAAAAAATTCACCGATTTTATCAATTACGAGAAGCTGAATACCTACCGCGATTTTGGCGGAATCCGTATCGAGGATAACTTCCTGATTACCGATGATGGCTACAACTTGCTCGGCAAATATTTACCGAAATCGTTGAAAGAGATCGAGGCGCTGAAGGGGGCATAGGTCATCGCCCCTATAGCAACTGTAAACAACAATTCGTATCTTTACTATATGACAACGATCACGCTTCAAGTGCCGGACAGTTTAGGCGAGTATCAAAGTGAAACGGTGCGGTTTATCGCCGCTAAACTATATGAGTCGGGAAAACTTTCGCTGGGACAAGCTGCAGAAATGGCCGGTCTTTCCAAAAGAACCTTTGCCGAACTGTTAAGCGATTATGGAGTTTCATTGCTCAATTATCCAGCCTCCGAAATGTTAAGCGATGCCGGCAGAATATGAAATCGTAGTTGCTGATACGAGTTGTTTTATCCTGCTCGATAAAATCGGCGAAATAGATTTGTTAAAATTCTTATTCGGAGAAGTTGTCACTACTGATGTTATCGCAAGGGAATTTGGTGCGCCACTACCTCGTTGGGTAATTATCCGATCAGTTAAAAACACCTACGTACCCTCCACTCTTGATCTTGACCCTGGTGAAGCGAGTGCTATTACCCTCGCATTGGAATCAGGACCATCATTGCTCATTATTGATGATGGGAAGGGCAGAAAAGCAGCCCAAAGACTCGGCTTAAATATCACCGGAAGCCTGGGCATATTTTCAAAAGCAAAGAGCGCAGGCATCGTCCCTTCTATAAAACCCATCATTGAAAAAGTGCAGCAAACGAATTTCCGGTATACACAGGCCGTTATGCAGGAAATCTTATCACTAGCCGGAGAACTTTAAACCAACTGGAAAAGCTAATCGCTACCACACGGTTATCCATGAACCATCATCTATGAACTATAAGCCATCAGTGCATCACTTTCGGCCTATCCTGTGACAGCGGTCTAAAGTAGTTACTATCATCCAGCCAATCCGCCAGGCGCTGGGGCCAGGTATTGATCGATTTTAATTTGGATCGGTGCCCCATATTGAAGCCATGTCCACCAGTTTCTACCAGATGCAGTTCAACGGGTGCTTTTGCCTGGCGATAAGCTTCAAGTATTCTGATGATCGGCAGCGAACAGCAGGGATCGTCGTTGGCCGCCAAAAGGAACATAGGTGGTGCATTGGCTGGTACGGTCATAGGGACAAATAGTGGTCCGGGATATATCTGAATCACAAAGTCGGGCCGAAAGCTTTTTCCTTTGGTCAATTCATCTTCGGCAAGGTTAAACGATTCGGTATCAAAGGCTACCCGGTCAACTATTTCGCCACCGGCCGAAAAGCCCATAATACCAATGCGATTAGGGTCTATTCCCCATTCCGATGCACGCGCCCTTACCAATTGCATCGCGCGCTTACCATCATTTACACCGTCCTCAATCGTATAATGAGTAGCTGAATCCCGGCCCAGGCGATATTTTAACACAAACACCGTCACACCAAGGTTGGCCAGGTATTGCGCCGGCTCAATGCCTTCAGCATTAAATACCAGCAGCCGGTGTCCGCCACCGGGACATATTATTACTGCAGAACCATTGGCCTTTTCCTTTAGCGGCAGAAAAACCGTGAGCGAGGGGTTATTGATATTCTTTACCCAGTAGTCTTTGGCCTGTTCCGGTACGTCTTTTAATTTTTCGAAACCGGGAACACCGTTTTTCCAGAGTGGTATAACGAACGGAGTGGTTTGAGCGAAGGCTATTGCCGGTACGAGGCAAATGAGGAACAGGAGTCTTTTGAGCATATAACAATAGGTTTGTTTTTGTAAGGATTGTTGTCTATTTCCCTATCATCGACGGTTCAAACATCTTTTTAGCAAGGGGAACACCGGCGACCACATTGTGATACTTCTCTACCTGGATCAGTTTATCGTTGATCCAGAACTTGCAGAGCGTTTCGCTCCAACCGCCTTTTAATTTGATATGATTTTCGAAAGTGCCTTCTTCTTTGGTACCACCCTCGTATTTAAGGAATCGTACAGGCACCAGTTTTTCCTGGTCGATCCACAGCTGGTTCACTTTCTCGTCCGATTTATCGGCGCCGATCACGTACACCGGTTCGCCTTTCCATATATCGTCGTGGAATTTACTGAGATCGTAATTGAGGTCCTTAAAATGGGTCAGCACCTGGTCGAAAGTTTCAAAATACATTCCGCCTAAAAAGAAAACCAGTTCGTTCTCATTTTTAACTGAACGGACCAGTTTATTATGGTTCATCACATAGGTCGAGTCGCCCCTAAAAATGATGCCACTCCCGCTTTTCACACTGTCAAAATCGATCCGCAGCTTATCCGGATACTGGATGTGCTCATACCAGGTCTGCGTCTTAAACAGGCTGTCATTTTTATAGACCTCTG
>JAICXZ010000070.1 GCA_025934475.1 Mucilaginibacter sp.
CCACCACTGCTGATGTGTTCGCTTATAATTACCGTACCATCGGCACGGGAAATATAGCATGATTACAATGAGCAGCCATATCAAATAAACTATCGGCAAACTAAAACCAAAATCGGGTGGCTGGAAAAAGAATGGCTGATTGGGTATAGCTATCTGGCCAGTGTTGTGCCCGGTCGCGAAAAACACGACTATGTCAAAAAACCTGATGAGGTAAATGTGCGTGAAGTAATAAACAAATGGCACATTGCCGTAAACGATCAGCACATCGGCAAATTTGCTTTTCACATTTTCGATGAGTGAAAGAAGAACCAATACCGGGCCGAGGGTCATGCACAGGTACATCAATGATGGTGGAGATTTTGTTACATTGAAGAACGACACAACCGACATCACTGATGTTTTTTGAGTCGACCACGGCGACGGATCGCCATAGCTATTAAAATAGCGTAATAATACAAACAGAATTATGAGCGACAGTCCTGTTAACCGCAAGATGTATCGGCGTCGGCCAACATCAAACGATGAGCGGAACATCGCCCCAAAAACATAGCCCAATAGCATTACGCCGGTCCATGGAATTACGGCATAGGCATCAAGCAATACCCGGTCCTTACCCAAAGGAAATGCGGCCCCGGAGGCTGTAAGAAACATTGTTATGAAGAAATTAGCTGCGCCCGTTTTAGGCAGCTGCACGAAATCCAGGATGTTGTGCCCGAAAAAAATAGCGCAACCAACCACAGCGATCACTTTGAGTGACGCGTGCGATAATAGCGCGAGCAGTATCATGCTAAACCCGATGGCCCATAAAACAAGCAACACGATCATGTTAAACTGCAGATTCAATGTGAGCGCAAACGACATAAAAAACATCTCGGCTAAAATGAGCCATAGGCCTCTTTTTAGCAGGAAAGCTCTCAACTCGCCGGGCGAACGCCGTGTGCTTGCCAGGTAAGCCGAAACGCCGCTAAGAAACACGAAGGTGGGTGCACAAAAATGTGTTATCCAGCGCGTAAAAAAGTAAACAGGTGTTGTGGTTGCCAGGTTTGTTGGGCTACCATAGCCGGCATGGATAAAGAAATCCCGGGTATGATCAAGGGTCATGATAACCATGATTAAACCGCGCACGATATCAATGGAAGCGATGCGTTGTTTTACCACGGCCGGCTGATGCGCTTGCGATAAGGGAGCTGTCGATAAAGTTGATTCCATTGATAACCTCCCCTATAAGTAGCTTAACCACCATTGTCGATGGGTTCGCTTGTAATTGAAGTACCAGCGGCATGGCAGGTAAAGCAACACGATGACAATGAACCAAACCAGGTAAACACCCGGCAGTTCGAATCCGAACCCTTTCGGCACAAAATTAAAGCCCCCGCTTTTGTTGACGATGTCCTTATTTGTGTATCCATCCGCATAAAACACGATGACATTGATGAGCCTGATGAGATAAAAGTGGCACACATAGTAAAAGAAAGGCACACTGCCGTAAATGACAAATATGTTTGTCAACCCATTCTTGACCCTTTCGAATAAAACAAGCAGTAGCAACCCCGGCCCTATAGTCATGCAGAGATAGATCAGCGAGGGCGGGTATTTGCTCACGTCAAAATAGGCGATTACCGTTAGCGCCATTGTTTTTTGATGTTCCCATGGGATGGGATCACCATAAATATTGAAGGTTCGAAGAATGATAAATAACGCGATGAGTGAGCCCCCTGCAAGGAGTAAAATCTTTTTCCTGCGCGCGGCGTCGAACGATGACCGGTAGATATTACCAAACACGTAGCCGAGCATCATAACGCCCGTCCATGGTATTACGGCATAAAAATCGCCGAGGAAATGTGTTTGGTTGATTGGGGAGATGAAGCCGCGGGCGGTCATGAACATTTTTAATAAGAATGCACCGGCGCCCGTATTGGGCAAATTTCTGTTGTCAAGCAGATCGTGCCCAAAGAAGATAACAACGCCTAGTACGGCAATTACCTCTATAGGTAGCCATATCAGCAGGCCCAGCAGGATCATGCTGAAACCGATGGCCCATATCACCTGCAAAACGATGAAATGGTAACCCGGATCGGCCGTTAATGCGAAAGTGATTACAACCAGTTCTATCAGAACCAGCCATAAACCGCGTTTGATCAAAAAAGCGCTGAACTGCGGCCTGGTTCGGCGCGTGCCGGCAAGATTCGCTGAAATACCGCTGAGAAAAACGAATAACGGTGCACAGAAATGGGTGATCCAGCGGGTAAAGAACAGGAATGGCGTGGTTACCGCAAGGTTCGTCGGGTCGATACCACCTTTGTGAAAATAATCGCGGGTGTGATCAATGGCCATAATGAGCATGATCAAACCGCGCAGAATGTCGATAGATTCAATACGTTGTTTTGGTCCTGGTTCGGTTAATGTGGTCATGGGTTTGGAGCAGCGGATACCGCAAGATAAGGATATTACAAGCAATTTATCCCGGTGCAACCCGTTTGTTGATTTCTGCATATCAACATTGTAACAAATGCTCAAACAAAAAGCATTTATATTTCATTAATAAACTTATTGTGTTAATTTTACACAACAACCAATTTAACTAAACTTAAAATGACTTCCAGGCGAGAATTTCTCAAGACCTCGGCTTTGCTTTCAGCTGGCTTGTTAGCAGCCCCAAAGCTTTTTGCTTACGACAAAAAATATATTGGCCTTCAGCTCTACACTGTTCGCGATGCGATGGGCAAAGATGTTGCCGGTACTTTGGCCAAAGTAGCGCAGATAGGCTATACTTCGGTTGAAGCGAGCTATAGTGATGGCAAGTATTATAATACTGAACCAAAAGCATTTGCCGAACTACTCAAAAAGAACGGCCTCATTATGCCAAGCGCCCATTATCTTTTGGGTGAGGACATGAAGGGCAAGGGCACCATTTTAGACGGGTGGGACAAAGCGGCCGAAGACGCCGCCTCTGTAGGACAGAAATACATGGTTTGCGCCTGGCTATCGCCAAAGGAAAGAGGTACGCTTGACCATTACAAAAAGCTGGCTGAAGATTTCAACAAGGCTGGAGAAACCTGCAAGAAAAATGGCATCCAGTTCTGTTACCACAACCACGATTTTGAGTTCATCAAAGAGAATGGCCAGTATCCATATGAGATACTGCTCGATAATACTGATAAGAACCTGGTAAAAATGGAGATCGATCTTTACTGGCTCACCAAGGCTGGTCAGAATCCGGTGGAACTGATCGAAAAACACCCGGGCCGCTTCCCGCTATGGCACGTAAAGGATATGGATAAAACCGAGAAGAAAATGTTTACCGAAGTGGGCAATGGTGTTATCGATTTCAAAAAGATATTTGAACACAACAAAACTGCAGGATTAAAATATTTCTTTGTGGAGCAAGACATTTGCCCTGGCGACCCGTTCAATAGCATCACCCAGAGCATTACTTATATCAAAAAGAACCTCGTGTAACTAAATTATGAATGACTGACGATAAAGCCGGGCGCACGGGGCCCGGCTTTTTTATATTTAGCCCCATGGCATTAGCACCTAAAACTCATCGCACTTTATTCGTAATACTGAATTTAATCCTCGCTTATAATTTATCATGCTTGATCATCTATTCGCTTAATTTCATTATCAAGCTTATCTTTCACATAGATGCGATAGGATCAAGGGCCATTCCGATTATAATCGTAGGATCTCTCCTATTTATTGGTTCGTTATATCCTTGCTATAAAATTACAAGGCGATTTTTATTGGCCCTGGCGAGTAAAAACAAAAACTCAAATTAACACAGTTCGTCCTCACGGCCAGATACTTTTGAGCGGAGTATAGGTGATTTTATCCGCGACAAATTCGTCATTAGAACTGATACTGATCTGATCCAACGGTTTTTGAGGGAAGAAGATCGAAGTCATTGTAGTTAAACCTTTATCAGCAAATAATTCGATAGAAGCAGCGTCAATTATCAAGGTGATATCCGAAGCTGAATTTTGGGCGATACGGGGTATACTGATGCGTTTTGCAAAATCCTTACTAAAGCCGGACTCTCCAGCCTTTGTACGATCTATGTACCAGGCGTTTTCGGACAGATCGAAGCCGACTTCCAACTTTTCGCCATTATCGCTGGAAAGCGTGATCGCAAAACTTCTCAGTTTTTTGGTCGAGATATTCAGCTCATATTGTCCATCCGTACGCTTAATCAATTTGGACAGATCGGTATTACCTTTTACCAGGTCCAAAGTTTTTGGCAAGCCTTTAATGGTACTCAGTTCTTTCACTGGTTCCGAAGCAACGTAATAGGCACTCCCCTCTTTTACAAATTTCAAATCACGCGGAATCGTCATAGCGCTGCGCCAGGCCTGGGTTGGTACCGATGTGGCGTAGGCCCAATTGCTCATCCACCCTAAAAATATGCGGCGGGGACCAGTGTTGCCCCAGGTTACACCGGCATATTCGTCGGAGCCAGCATCGAGCCAGCGGGTGTCGGTATAATTTGGGGTAAAGGTTTTGCCGTCGAAATTACCAGTGAAGTATTGTGTAGCCGAGCCACCTTGCGGGCCTCCCGGATTTATATTGACGATAAGCACCCATATCTTTTTACCATCATCAGCCGTCATCTGAAACAGATCGGGGCACTCCCAAACGCCGCCGTGAGCGCCAAGATCCTGCCCAAACTCGCTTTCTTTGGTCCAGTCCTTCAGGTTGGGCGATGAATAAAATTCGATATGGTCTTTCACTGCCAAAGTCATAACCCACTTATTACCGGCTGCATACCATGACACTTTAGGATCGCGAAAATCTTTGATATTAGGATTTTTGAGCACTGGATTATGTTCGTATTTCTCCCAGGTTTTGCCGCCATCATTGCTATAGGCCAGGCTCTGATTCTGATCGTAATAAGTACCTTCTTTAGCATCGACACGTTTAGCATTAGTAAAAATGGCGACCAGTGGTGGTTTGCCGTTTTTGCCAAATCCACTGGTATTAAGCTCATCCACTACTGCACTGCCCGAGAATATATCGCCCAGGCTATCAGGATACAAAGCGATGAGTTTGTTGCTCCAGTGGATCATATCGGTACTGGTTGCATGGCCCCAGTGCATTGGGCCCCAAACCGCAGCATTGGGATAATGCTGGTAAAACAAATGATATACTCCATTATAGTAAACCATCCCGTTGGGATCGTTCATCCAATGCGCCGGCGGCGAAAAATGCACCTGCGGGCGATATTGCTCGTGGTATTCCCTTTGCGCAAAAACAAAGGTGGTTAATACTATCAGAGCGATTGACAAGCAGAGTTTTTTCATATCAATGCATGGTTAGGGTGCGTTCTATCTGTTCCAGCGATTTGCCTTTGGTTTCGGGCATCATCTTCCAAACGAATATCAACTGAAACACCATCATGACAGTGAAGAACATAAACGTGTGGCCACCACCTATCTTATCGGTAATGTAAGGGAATGAAAATGCAATAAGGGTAGCCATCACCCAGTGGGTAAAGCTGCCGAGGGTTTGACCTTTAGCGCGCACCTGGTTGGGGAATATTTCCGAAATAAATACCCAGATAACCGCCCCTTGCGAAAAGGCAAAGAAAGCGATATACGCCATAAGGTACACCGTTACCAAGTAACCATTTATATTGCCTCCGTAAAACGCTGCTGCCACTAGTCCAAGGGTTATAATCAAACCGAAGGAGCCAATAAACATCAATTTTTTACGGCCGATCTTATCGATAAACCCAATGGCAATCATGGTGAAAATCAGGTTGACGGCGCCAATACCGGTGGTGGACAATAACGCAGAACTTTTACCCAACCCGGCCATGCCGAATATTCGCGGAGCATAATAAATAATGGCGTTGATACCTGATACCTGGTTAAAAAAAGCGAACAGCACAGCCAATGTAGCCGGGAAACGATAGCGTTTGTTGAATAAACTTTCGGCATGCACGTCCTTTTCTTCCTCGTTTTTGGCATCGACGATGCTTTGAAACTCCTGCTCGTAACCTTCGGGATTAACAAGCTGCAAGGTGCGGCGTGCTTCGTCGGTTTGCGATTTATGTAAAATGAGCCAGCGCGGGCTTTCGGGAACGAATCTGAGAAGTATCAGGAACAACAAGGACGGAATTGTCATGATCCCCAGCATTAACCGCCACGAATCCTGGAACAACAAACCAATAATATAATTGGATCCATATGAAACCAATATGCCCAGCACGATATTAAACTGGAACAATATTACCAGTCGCCCGCGTGTTGATGCCGGGGCGATCTCGGAAATGTAAATAGGCGCGATGACCGAAGAGGCCCCTACACCAAGGCCGCCAATAAAGCGGAGTATTACGAATAAATACCAGTTTGTTGCCACAGCTGTTCCAAGAGAGGCAAAAAGAAAAATGCAGGCGATGATAACCAACGAAAGTTTTCGACCGAGTGTATCTGCAGGAATACGCCCCACGAATGCCCCGGTTACCGTACCGATGAGGGCAATAGAAATGGTGAAGCCGTGTTGCAGATCGCTCAGGTTCCAGTATTTCTGAATGGCTTGCTCAGCGCCGGAAATAACGGCAGTGTCAAATCCGAACAAAAACCCGCCGAGGGCCATGATAACTGACCAAAAAATAACTTTACGATTCATAATAGGGTTTACAGTAAATTGGGTTGATTACCAAATATAACCCATTTACCCTAAATACGAACCTTTAGGCTATTTATTTATCGCCTTTAGCTGCCAGTATATTCAGCTTTTCGATCAGCGGCGGTTTGGCCAGCAGCCTCTCAGCATTTTCCATCAGCGCGGCGGCTATCTTGCCGTTTAAGTGCGCCTCACGACCTTCTTCGACCATAAACGTATCAAATATGCCGAATGTAGCGTCGTCGATCTGCCAGGCATACCAGGTAACAGTATCCGGCTCTGCTTCGGCCAATGGCAACGCACTTTTTAAAAGATCGGATAGCTCCTGTTCCATGCCGGGCTTTGCCTGCAGCCAGGCCAATAATGCAAATTGTACCATGATAACAGCGATTAATTATTAGTGCAACAAGCCGACTGGCTTGTAGTTCTTTATGAATAATTACTATTTTTTATTCGCTTAAAACTTAAAGGAATATTTTATATTTAATAAAACATTTTTTGAGGTACAATAGTTTGGTTACTAGCTAACAGCTTAAATCCCACGATCATGAATTACGCATTCATAATGGGCTCCAATTCTTACATTGTTCCCGGTAATACTATAAGCTTCACGGAAAATCAGCAGCCGCAAAATTTCCTGAGAATACTATCTACGCATAAAGATACAGCGCCCGGCGAGCCCAGGTCAATTTTAATTATTGACGCAGAATTTAAGGACAACGAAGGGCATATGATAAAACTTGTTGCCAATAAGGCTGAACAGGCCCCGGCGTTTGATATTCATGAGCAGCCAGATCGCGTGCACATTACCAAACCCAACGGCGAAACTGTGCTTGATGTGCACCAAATGACCTGGAATACAGCCATGGCCCTGGAACATAATATCGTTGCCGAACTGGAAGCGCACCAACCAGTTGTGCCTATTCGCATCCGCGGAAATGTCACGCTTGGAGGCTTGCACATAGAGATGGACAACGAGAAATTATTTATAGATGCCGACTCCTATGCAAATTCTACACTTTCGGGAAAACACGATCTTAGATTTTCGCACGAAGGAGTATTGATCTGAAGATTTCACGGTAAAAAATAAGCCTGTTTTGATACAAGATTGGATACTTAATACCGAAAATACTTCAAATAAGCCGCATAATAACTTCATTTATAATTAAATGATAAAGGATAATTTTATGTAAAAGAATTATCAAATGAATTAAAACAATCGATTGGCTCTACGGTTATTTCTAATATTCTACCATCAACTTATTTAGCGCGAGAGATACACTATGAAATATGCCTTTCTTTTTGGTTCGAATGTTTTTATTGTCCCCACAAATGTTATCAGCTATGTTGATAACGATCAGACGAACGAGTTTCTTAAGATCAAATCCATCCGTCATAACAACGGGGCCGAATCAGAGTTAACAATCGATACCGATTTAAAGGATTTGGAAGGCCGGGGACTGCGCATCCATGATAACGAAGTAGTAGCATCATTCGGCTATAAAGTATCGCGCACACCTGATCGCATCCTGGCCAAAGGGTTGAATAACTCTACGGTACTTGACATACAACAGCTCGACTCCGAGTCGGCCGCGCAACTGGAGCATAATATTATTGCCGAACTGGAAGCACACGAGCCTGATGCAGTTATCCGCATCAGCGGCGATTTTATGATGGGCAAAATGCACGTCGCGGTCGACGACGAGAAATTGTTCATCGGCCAGGAATCCTATGCAAGCGCGGCTATAGCCGGCGACAGCAACCTTAAATTTACGCCGAGGGGGCTGATGTTCCAGTAAGGTAAGCCCTACAACTGATGCTTTTTTCGATAAGCTAACACCAACAATACCATGCGATTATAGGTTTTGAGCCCTTGCGGCTGGTTATTGACTTTGAGAAAATTGTCGTAAAAAAAGCCGCTTATTTTTTCAACTTTCCCTTCGTACCCAAGCCAGTAAGCACGTTCGGTCTTGAAATCGTTCAGCACCAGTGGAGATATCCGCTTTTTCATTTCTTTGCGCGCCAGGCTGTCCTGCATCTTGAGGGCGAACATGAATTCTTCGACCCCAACATAATAAGCCGAATAGCGAAAAAAGTTATCTCTGGACTTGGTACCCGCCAGGAAGCCAACAAAGTTTGCCTCATCCTCCGGCGCAAAGCCCATCTGGTGCGAAAGCTCATGGCACGCTACAAATGGCCGGACAAACACCGGCATCTGGTAATTCATCTGCGATTCGGAAGTGAAGGGATTATAATAGCCAGATGTACCCAGGTAGTTGATCACCGATGTAAGAAGCGACGGTTTGATATGCGGGTCATAAGTCTTGAACGCGGCAGAGCTGTCGCCAAGGCTTTTGATGGCAGCTGTTGCCTCATTATAAATTTGCGTATTTGAGCGATAGAGATCAGCGTTGGTTACGCGTTCGCGGCAGGCATTGGCGCTGTCAATCAGGAGGGCCGTTACAGCTTTCAAATCTTCGAGCGTGTAGGAAGTATCCGGCAGGTTGAGTCTTTCGATCGCCTCGGGACGGTAATAGTTCATCCCCCAAAAAAAGTAGAATGCAATAATAGCAAACTGGGTACCGATAACTATCCCGAGAAGAAAAATCCCTGC
>JAICXZ010000366.1 GCA_025934475.1 Mucilaginibacter sp.
AACTTATGCGGATACCCTGGCGAGGGGTAAACCAGTCACCATCGATCCCAGGACCGCTCGCGGTATTGTTTGCGATTTTTTGACGCAGGTTGAAAAGCGCAAGCCAAAGGAATTGTTAAAAAAACGCACCGCGAAGGCAAAAAAGGGAAAGCTCACTTTCTCGACTGAATACGAAAAATACCGCCCGCTGGACAATGGCCTTAAGGCTGAACTGTCTGCGCATATCGATCATTGGGCAAAGAAAAACCGGGCCGCGCGATATGATTTCGAGGTGAGAGATGCCATGTTCAGGATTGCCGGCACGGGTAGCCTCGGTGTCAAAAGATATGTGTTCCTGCTCGAAAGCCGGGCCAAACCCGGTAAATACATCATTCTGGATATGAAACAGGCGCTTCCATCTTCGGTTAAGCCATACGTGCCATTAAAGCAGCCCGCATGGAAGGACCAGGCCGAAAGGGTGATCTCGGTAAAGGACCGTTTGCAGAACGTGGCGCCGGCTCTGCTGGGCACTACCTTGTTTAAGGGCGACAGCTACGTGGTACAGGAAATGCAGCCTACTGAGGACCGGATCAACTTTGAGCTGATCAAAGATCAGTTCCGGGATATAGACCAGGTAACATGCGATATGGCCGTGCTGGCGGCGTCATCACAATTAAGAAGTTCGGGCAGGCAGGGATCTGCTATTGCAGACAAACTTATTGCTTTCGGCGAAGAGAAAAAGTGGCAGGAACAATTGCTCAATTATTCACTGGGGTACGCGGCCCAGGTAAAAAGGGACTACAGGCAATACCTGGAGTATTACAAAGAAGGAAAATTTAGCTGACGCGTATCTCAGGCCGCTGCCATATGCGACTCCACTTTTTCGCGCAGGTCGTTGATGTCAAAAGGCTTGGCCAGGAAATCATCCGGCGCGCCATTATTCATAGAAAGACGGTCGGCAATCTGGTGGCTGGCCGAAACCAGTATTACCGGGATGTCGTGAGTTTCCTGTCTGAGCTTAATCTGTTTACATAATTCACGACCGTCGGCATTTCCCAACATTACGTCAAGTAATATCAGATCGGGATGAGCGCTGTTGATAGCATCAAAGATCAGGGTACCATCAGCAAGAGTGGTTACTTCGTAACCAAAATCTTCAAGTATCAGCTTCATTATCTCCAAAATATCCTCGTTGTCGTCTACTGCTAGTATCCTTCGCATCTTATTTAGGCGTTATAAAATTATTTAATAAGAATCTTGTCAAATGTTATACCAAAATATTTAAGACTTGTTTTAAAATACTGACAAATAAAACCTTAAGAAAGCTCTACACAGAAAAAGCAGAAAAAAATGTGAACAACTGACTAACTCCCTAACCCGAAGTCATTAGCCGTGTATAAAAAGCACAAAAAAAGTATCCAGATTTTAGTGCAATAACAGCATAGTTTTTTGTACACAAAAGTGCACTACTGGTCCTTATATAAGGATTTTCGGCTTTTGCTTATCAAAACATAGCTACCTTTTTTGCACTTGGCGCAGAAAAATTTTCGGATGGGCAGAAAAAAAAGAAAAGTTTTTACAAACCAGCCGCGGTGCAACTGGTAATGAAACGACGCGCCGCACTTCGGGCAATTAAGTATCTTCTCGGATCTAACTTCTGTAGCCAATATATTAATATGGTATAGGTTACTAAGTGGTTATCAGCAAAATACAAAGGTAGCAAAATTATGGATTATGCAAATTTTAACTATAAAGCGCAGATATTTAGCCCCATAGTTAATTCCACACGTAATGTTTTTGCTGGCATTTAAAGCAATAATATCGCTTTACCGGCACCCAGCTAAATAAGTTTTTGAGAATAAAACCGCGTTTTACCCGGCAACCGAGTTCTACCTTACACTTGGGGCAAAGCGGCAATTTTTTAAACACCCTCACGCCAACTTCCTGTTCATTTAATGCTATTGCCATAACTAATACAATTACAGGAATTGTATACTTAACACTGCGAAAATACCACATCGAGCTCGTTTTCGGATTGGAATAGCAATTAAGAAAATGCTAAGAAAAGCTTAATTTGATGTATACAAAACCATGTTTGTAACAATCAGGTTTAACTATTGTTTAAGCAATTTATGGAAAAGCAATTTTTATTTTGAATTTCGAAAATCAAGCAACCAACTGGCTGATCTTGGTAATCAGCTCCACAAGGTCGAAAGGCTTACTGATAACAGCATCGCAACCATAGGCAATTATTTGATCGTGATCACTGATATAAGCCGAAAATATAATAACCGGGATATTCGTGTACTTTGGATGAGCTTTGATGATACGGCATATCTCTCCGCCATTGAGCCCCGACATGCGGTAATCGAGCAGTAAAAGATCGGGTGCAAACTCGTCCATCAGCGGCATCAGCTGCCGGCTTTCGGAGATGCTTTTCACCTCGAACCTGGCGTAAGACAATGCTTCATGGACGACCTCGAGAATATCCTCGTTATCATCGAGAACCAAAATACGTTTCAACATAAAAATTAATCGGGAGCGTTTTGCTGTCGGTGAAAGCCGGGGAGCCAGCCAATATTTGCTTGTATCGGAATGCCTATCAGACAGTCACTCTTTACTACAAAGATAACATAATATTCCGGATAACGGAATTAAAGCAACATTAAATTGGTAATATTTCACTTACAATAGCATTGTATCTCGTTCACATATTATTCCAATTTATTGAGCAGCCTCACTTTATAAATTTTAAAACCGCGTCTGATAATTCCCGGGTGCGAAATGCCGCCACATGGTCGCCTGGCACATACGTGAGCCGGGCGCTCGGAATCATCTTTTGGAGTGCTGTTTCCGAACCATTGTCTTTGTCCTCTGTCCCCCTGATGATCAAAACCGGCTTTCTAACCTTTGCGAGTTGTTGCGGACTGGTGGAAGGTTGCCATTTCTGTTGCAGCGCCAGTGACTCGTTATCAAAATGCTCGCTATGTATATACTTCATCATCGCATCCACATCATGAAAACTGGTATCACCCATAATTGATTTATAGGCGTGTATCCTGCGGGGCCATTGAGGGTCGGTATAGCCATCGCCCATGCCGCCCATCACGGTTTTGCTTACGCGTTTGTCCATCACCATCAGGCTCGAGGCGATGATGGATCCCCTGGAATAACCTACAACATCATAGCTCTTTATGTTTAGAGCTGTTACCAGCCCCATTATATCTTTAGCCTCGGCATTGTCGGCATAAGCCGCGTCGGTATGCGGTTTGTCGGAGCGCCCGTTGCCTGGTAAGTCCATCATGATCACTTTATATCCCGCCGTAAGCAGATCACCATACAGTTTACCCAACTTCCAACCCTGGCTGGTACCAGTGAATCCGTGGATCAAAACTACCGGATAGCCATTACCTTTTACCTCGTAATATATCTTTACTCCATTAGCTGAAGTAAAATACTTACCGCTATCTATGGGCATAGCAAATGCTGTATGCATTATAAAAAGAAGGAGGATTGATAAAACAATTGGCCGTGATTTCATTTGTGAGTGTAGTTTATACAGCTAAAAATAAATATTTCTATTTCAATCCGGTGTATTCTTGGTTTTTTGATTGATTTTGTATATTTGGTAAGAGCCTGTTTGCCCACTAACAATAACACATTATGAAAAAAGTTTCGGATATACTTGCCCGTAAGGGAGGCGGCGCCGTCAGCATTGATGCAGACACTTCTGTATTGGACGCACTACGCCTGATGGATGAAAAAAATATCGGTTCGGTCATTGTCACTGAAAATGGCGAGTACCTGGGCCTGCTTACTGAACGCGACTACGCCCGTAAAGTAATTCTGCGGGGTAAATCCTCTGCCGAAATCTCGGTACGCGAGATCATGACCACCGATCTGCCACACATTATTCCCGAAAATACGGTTGAGACCTGTATGCATATCATGAGCGAGAATAATATTCGCTACCTGCCTGTTTTCAGGAACGATCAGCTATGTGGTATCGTCTCAATCAATGACTTGGTTACCGAAACCATCCTGACGCACCTGGAGACCATCGAACAACTGAAGAGCTACATTCAATCGTAAATTCAGGTCGACATGAGGTGGGAGTGCCCACCTTCGGCATGATTGTCATGTACCGGGATCTCCTTTTTTTCTATTTTGGGATCGATATCTTCAGGAAAAATGCGATGTGCTGCCTCGCGGCTTATCAGCATAGCATCTATTACCTGATCTTCATTATAGGTTTTGCCGCTGTAAAACAATTTGCCGGCATCGGCATTCTCAAGCAGGTCAAACCCGTTCCCGTTCCACAAAAACGTTTGATGACCGGGTGACAAATAAATTATATTGTAAATAACCATGGCTGCTGTTTAAAAATAAACAGCCAGCCATTTATTTAGTTTAGCTCATGATGCCGAAAATCCGGGCGGTACCGAATGCAGGGCCACCCTGTTCCCTTCCGTGTCGAGAAATACTGCCATGTGACCATATTCCGGAGATATCTCGGTTTTAGGAACCATGATTTTGCCGCCAGCTGCTTCCACTTTGTTTAACACATTCTGTACATCAGGATTAGCGTTCAGATAGACCACCGGCCCGGAGTCGATCGAAGGCTT
>JAICXZ010000614.1 GCA_025934475.1 Mucilaginibacter sp.
ACCAACTCTTCCAGCTTGTAAGGTAAAAATGTCAGCTGATCCGGGTCATATGCCTTAAAGATTACTTTTCCTCCCATGCCTTTAAGTTACCAAAAATCACCCTAAATTAAAAAGGCTGCCTCACTTTTGAGACAGCCTCTTTTTGTTTGGTTTTGTGTCCAAATAAATTGCTTTGCTGGAAAATTAAGCGGCGCTTTTGTAATTTTATACCAAACCTCAATAAACATCTCCCTTTCAATCAAAAACAAACTGCCTTATGAACGATCAATTATTTGCCGCCGAATTTGCAAAAGAGCTGGAAGCCGAGACTACCTCCACATTGAAGTGCCTTGAGCGTATCCCGATGGATAACCCTGCCTGGAAACCGCATGAAAAATCCATGGAATTTGGCTACCTGGCCAGGCTCGTTGCTGAAATTCCGCTTTGGATAACCCATATAATCAAACATTCCGAGATAGATTTTGCTACCTTTCAGCATAAAGACATAAAAACGACGAAAGAACTTGCCGATCATTTTAAAGAAAATGTAAGCGGTGCAAAAGAAGTATTGCTTGGTGTAAAAGAGGGTGACCTTGACGAAATGTTTTATCTGAAAGCCAATGGCAATGTGTTGTTCAGTTCATCGAAACGCTCGCAGGTGGAAAGCGCCATTAACCATATGGTCCATCACCGCGGACAACTGACGGTTTATATGCGGCTGAATGATATTGCTGTTCCGTCTATCTATGGCCCGTCGGCTGATGATAAAAATTTTGGCGGCTAAATATGCGGATTTAGTGAACAGTCTTTAAAACCATTTGGAAGCGGTGGCTGCCATAAGAGGCGGTATCAGCTTTAATTACGGTGAATTTGTAGTTGCCGGCACGTACGTTCAGGCTGTCTTTGGCGTAGGTATCCCTGATCCAAACCTGTAAAGTGGAGGGAAGAGTTCTTCCATAGCTCATTTTCAGCAAATACTGACCGTCGCTCTTGGTACTTACATTTAATTTCACCGACATGTTTGGCTTGTAAGGTAAGCTATAAATGGCCATGTTGGTGCCGTCGGGCGCTATACTGGCCAGGCTCTCCTGACCGTATCCAGGCAGGTATTGACCGTCCATGTTTGGATCGAAAGCCAAACTGGCGGCTTTCCTGAACAGGAACATTGTCTCGTCGTAATTGGTGCTATCGGTTACCAGGCTTAATTTAATAGCGGAAAGATTGGCAAGTGTATCTGCAGCTGATGTGCTGGTAGTTGTGGTAGTGGCTGTAGTCGAGGTGTTGTTGGTTTGCGTAGTATTAGTGGTTTGGGTCGTTGTTACAGGGCTGGCAGTTGGCGTAACTGCAGCTTCCTTTTTACAAGCGGCCAGGATTAAAACAGATGCAAATAATAGTATTGATGTTTTCATATGGATCAGGTGGTTGTTGTGTGCATTACTTAGTAGGCAATTTTGATGCCACCAAACACATGGTGTTGATTTTTAACTAGTTACGAAAACGCAATTAAAGCTGATACCTGCACTTATTTGTGGAGTAAACTGCCTGATTTGCTGAATTTTATGGGCACAAAATGGGGAAAGTATGCCCCTGTTGGACTGTGAAGTTAAATAAGGCGTTAAACGGTCGCCTGTATTCATCATGGTACTAACTGTATGCCAATTTTACCTTATTTAACAATACTCAACTAAAAACACCGTTTTTCTTGTAAATTTAGCCTGAAACAAAAAAGCATCTAACCGCCTTATACGTGTATGAATAAGCAACAGAAATGGCTGGTTGCCATAGCCGCAGGTGCCGGCGCTGCTGGCCTCACCTATGCTCTCTGGCCCAAAAGCAAAATTCCCAAAAACGCCATTGTGCAGCCGTTTGATAAAAAACGCTATATGGGGCTTTGGAACGAAATAGCGCGCCTGCCTAACCGCATCGAAAAAAACTTGAAGAATGTAACCGACGAGTATGATCTGAATGATGATGGCACCATCAGGGTGATTACCCGCGCGTACGATTTCGACAAGAACAAACCTGTTGAGGCCACTGGCAAGGGCAAGTTTACAGGGCCCGAAACAATGGGGAAATTTAAGGTTGCTTACTTTTTGCCTATATATCTCGATTATAATGTGCTTGATATCGACCGTGATTACAACCATGCCATGGTATCAGGCAATAGCCTTGATTACTTGTGGATCATCTCCCGCGAGAATTCCATTCCTTATGAGATACGCGAACGCTTTCTCGTTAAAGCGATCGGCCTTGGCTTTGACGTGAGCAAACTGCAGTGGATGTAGGCACAGTTTGCTCACCTCTCAAATATTTTCCTTTGCAATAATGCTCCAGTCGTGTTTGCCAAAGCCTTTGGCTATCCACTGATCCATTTCGGCAGCTATGGCCGGGATCACCGCCAAATGCGCACCGGTTCTTTCGGCCTCGGCCATCATTAGCCCCGAATCCTTCCGCGCCATATCCAATTCCCACGATGGTTGCTCGAAATGGCCGCTTAATATCCTTCTTAGCCTTGCGGGCACACCAGCTCCGGGATTCCATTCGCCGAACAAGCCCAGCAGATCGTCGCCAGATATGCCGAGTCCTTTGGCGAGCGCCAACGCATCCGACAAACCAGCAGTCATGGCTTGCAGGAACAGGTTGCCCGTGAGTTTTACGCCTGCAGCCTTACCTTCAACCGGACCAAGGTTAATCAGCTTACCGGTCATTTTTGAAAGTTCAGGCTCAACTTTTTTGATAATTTCCTGGTCACCAGAAACCAGCATATAACCTGTGCTTTCGAGTGCATTGGGAGGCCCCATAAATACAGGCGCGTGCAGATAAGTGACGCCTTTGGGTTTCCAGCCAGCCGTACGTTCAATGGCTCCCTGCACCGAGGTTGTCGTATGATCAATGATCAAAGTACCCGCTGCCAGTCCGGGTTCGGCTTGTTTCAGCACCTCGTCAACACTGGCGTCATCCTTTAACGTGACGTGCACTACTGAAGCTCCGCGCACAGCATCTGCGGCATTGGCAAAGGCTTTGGCACCAGTTTCTTCCAATGCTTCGGCTCTTGAAAAGGTACGGTTCCAAACCTGCACCTCTTCGCCTTTTTTGCGCATGGCTTTAACGAAATTTGAGCCCAGAAGGCCCATTCCCAAAAATGCTTTCATAAACGCAAATAACAAAATTCCGGGTGCAATTCGCTCATTGGCTGGTCATCATTTTTAGTAATTTTGCTTCATCA
>JAICXZ010000465.1 GCA_025934475.1 Mucilaginibacter sp.
AACTCGTGCAATACCGAGACGATCATTACAAAGATTTGAACAGCAACTTGCTGGACGTAAATATCCGCAGATTGGAAAAAGAAATGTTCATCAAATAATTAGAAGCAGAGTCTATGAAGAAGGTAACGATAAAGATTACAGACCCACGCGAGTACGGTGCGGGGGAAAAAACATAGTTAAAGGCGCTATCAGCCGGGCGCTTCAATTAAGGCGCTGCGAGGTCTTCTAGCAATTCGATTTCATAAAGACTATGTCAGATAAATAGAATATTACGTAAGATAGAATATTACGGCGAACCGGAAAATTAAACCAGGCACGAATGCAATGACGGATTGCTTATAGTACGAAACGGATAAGATAGTATTTTTTCTCAAAATAACGAATAACCGCCTCTATTATCGTCTTTGCCTTTGCAGTAGTTTTTCAATGACGTGCCTTAACAAAATTTACTTTCAACCCATTCATCCGATATGAAAATCGCTTATATTTCTACCTATACACCCCGAGAGTGCGGCATAGCAACATTCAATAAAAACTTAGTAAAAGCAATAGAAGTAAACTTAAAAAAAAGCAACCTGTCAGAAACGGGCTTCGTTATAGCTATAAACGATTCAGACAATTTACGGCAGTACAACTACCCGGAAGAAGTAAAGTTCGTTATTCGCCAGGACTATCAGGAAGATTATCTGAAAGCGGCTAATTATATCAACACCAGTTCTGTTGACGTATGCGTGCTGGAACATGAATTCGGGATATTTGGAGGTAATAGTGGTAATTATATTCTCCCACTGCTAAACTGCCTAAACAAACCAGTCATCTCCATACTGCATACGGTATTACGGGAACCGTCTTTTATGCAAAAGGCGATTATAAACGAGATAGCCAGCCAATCCGCAAACGTTGTTGTCATGAGCAGGCGTGCTGTTGATTTCCTGATAAATATTTATAACATATCGCCCGGAAAGATTACGTTGATTGAGCATGGGGTTCCTGACCTGGAGGCACCCAACGAAAATCCAGTAAAAAACATTGCAGTTTTCCGTGATAAGCACGTGCTGCTCACATTCGGCTTGCTCAGCCGGAACAAAGGGCTGGAAACAGTTATACAGGCTTTGCCTGCCATAGTTGCAGAATATCCCAGTGTGACCTATGTAGTACTTGGAAATACTCATCCCGGAGTGCTGAAAAACCTGGGGGAGGAGTACCGTGAATACCTTAAACGGCTTGCGGTTCAGCTAAAAGTAGAGAACCATCTTATCTTTATTAATCATTTCGTGCCGGAAGAAGAACTGATAAACTACCTGGCTGCTGCAACTATTTACGTAACACCGTACCTGAATGAAGCCCAGATCACCAGCGGCACGCTGTCTTATGCCGTGGGTGCCGGCGCCGCCATCGTTTCTACCCCTTACTGGCACGCCCGCGAACTATTGGAAGATAACCGCGGCCGATTATTTAATTTCAAAGATGCTGATGGGCTGGCAGGTATAGTTAACGGCTTGCTCGAAAATGATACTGAGCGTAAAGAATTGAAAAACAATGCATACCGATATGGACTTAACCTGCGATGGCCCAAAATAGGCGCAGCATATGTTGTTCTCTTCCAGGCTGCTATCCGCAATAAACGGGGTTTTGAGGAACAAAGGCTTCATCATCTCGTTGACCCGGAAATTCTGCCCGCATTCAGCCTCGTCCACGTTAAAAGATTAACAGATGATACCGGAATTGTACAACATGCCAAATACGGTATACCCAACTTAAAGGAAGGCTATTGCCTCGATGATAATTCAAGAGCCCTTATAATGGCGTTGATGGCTTATGGTCAAAACAAAAGTCAGGAGGCACTTAATTTGCTGCCTGTTTACCTAAGTTACATTCATTATATGCAATTGGACAACGGCAACTTCCGGAACTTCCTGAGCTTTAACAGGAGTTATCTTGACGCGGTAGGCTCGGAAGATTCTTTCGGACGGACGGTATGGGCGCTTGGCTACATGATCAGCAATGCTCCAAACACTTCTTATCAGGAATTTGCAGAAGAACTATTTTTTCGTTCCGTTCCTCATTTTCAAGAACTGAAGCACCTACGCGGGGTATTAAATACGATAGTTGGGATTGCATATTATCTCCAAGTGCACGCTGCAGACGAACGTATGTTAGCCCATTTAAACGAACTAACAGAGATCATTGTCGCAGCTTATCGCGAACATCGAGGAAATGACTGGCATTGGTTTGAAGAAAAATTAACTTATGATAACGCAATCTTTCCGTTAGCGTTGCTTCATTCGTGTGGAATAACAGGCAATAAACAAGTGAAGGAGATAGCCCTGGAGGCTTTAGATTTTTTGGATAAACTGACGTTAAGCAATGGCTATTTGAGTTCGGTTGGAAACAATGGATGGTATCAAAAAAATGGCGGAATGCCTGTTTTCGACCAACAGGCAATTGAAACCATGGGTATGGTACTGATGTATATTCAGGCATATCGTGTAGACCACGACCCCAAATCCATTCAGAAAATGTTTTCCTGTTATCTATGGTTTCTTGGAGAGAATACGCTTCGCGTTCCGCTTTACGATCATGAAACAAAAGGTTGCTGCGATGGCCTGGGTGCCGCCGGTGTGAACCGTAATCAGGGCGCCGAAAGTACACTTGCTTATTTGATCGCCCATTTAAGTGTATTAAATGCATTTGAATTAGAATATCAGTACAATTTGCTGGGCGGATTATTGATATAATATTCTATGAATTTAAACACTCGCAATTCTCGATCTTTTCATCGGTGTTGACGAGTGTCAGAGAGAATTCGCACCAGGCCATTTATTTTTCTATTACAGCCCTTTTTCTACGCTTGTTCCACAACTCGCCAATATGCTTGGTCGGTACCGTGTCGCCAAGTAGTTTGCCCCATGGTTTAAGCTCATCAATGCGGTCGCAGACGATCTTGACCACAGCTATAAAGGGCAGTGACAGGAACATTCCCGGTATACCCCATAAGGCATCGCCCAGGAATACGGCAACCAGCGAGATAAGGGCGTTGATTTGTACCTTAACAGACACGAAGCGCGGGAAAATGACGTTATTATCGATAAACTGAATAACCAGATAAGCTATAATAACGCCAAGCTGTGTTGAAAATCCGTCTTTGGTAAGTGTTGCAATGAGCACCGGCAATAAAATGGCAATGATTCCTCCAATAATAGGCAGCATGTTGAGGATTGCTCCTAATACGCCTAACAAGATTGCATATTTGACCCCAAGTATCAGCAGTGCAGCCGAGTTCAGTACGGCGATAATCACCATTTCAATCATTAAGCCCAGCATATAACTCTGAATAGCTCTCTTCGTTTCAGTTAGTACCTCTGCCACTTTTTTACTATGTTCTTCGGCGAAAACTTCATAAATGAAATTCAGAATAAGTGTTTTATAAAAAAGCAGCATAAAGGTATAGGTAGGTATCAGCAATATCGTGCTTAAAGTACCGAAGAAAGTGCCGATCGTACTTCCCACACCCGATTGACCACTGTCAATAGCGCTTTTTATGAAGGCCACCTGCTTTTCTGCGGTGATACCGAATTTAAGGTTAATCCAGGTCTCTCCACTGTCAAGCAGCGTTTTTAGCTTAACTTTCAGTACAGGAACAGAATCCGAAAATTGTGCGACTTGTGATCCTATAAGATAAAAAAGTCCGGCAATGCAATCCATACCGATCAGAACGGTGGCTAAAACAGGCAACGCGCGTGGAATTTTAGGCCTGCATAAAAAGTTATAAAGCGGGTTGAGCAGGATCGCCAGCAGAGCGGCAAAAGCCAAGGGAATAAGGATGCCGCTCAAGGCATTCAAAATATAAACCAATAGTATCAAGCCGAAAAGTATTATAGTGGCCTTTAGATAAAAAGGGATTGCTTTCGGGTTCATAAGCGTTCGCGGCGCCACGCGCAATTAGTTAAAAAAAGCAAAAATTAAAAAACAGAATATATGTCTTTCCAGTGCGCTGGTTTATAATTGATC
>JAICXZ010000574.1 GCA_025934475.1 Mucilaginibacter sp.
GACCATCGCCATCACCAAGGCTCACATGAAGGTATGCCTGTTTAAAATTAGAATCCTATATGTTCAAGTACGTTGACTAACAATGCGCAATGACCATGCGATACACAGCTCCCTGAGCTGGAAGAGAGCGTTCGTAGTGGAAGACTGTAAGGCATTCGTCGGCTGGGCTAGAAACACCACGAATACCACTAAACCTCCATGTCTTCTGTTTTTAGCGAGGGATAATCATCAGTCAATACGTGATTGCGAATCTCCGCCAGGGCTCCTGAAAGCTCTACCCCCGTGGGACCACCACCTACTACAACAAAAGTCAGCAGCGCGTCCCGCTCCCCAGGGTCAGTCTGAATTACTGCCTTTTCAAGATTTTGAAGCATAAAACTTCGAATGTTCAGCGCCTCGCCTACATTCTTCATCGGCATAGCAAAATGCTCAATCTGCTTATTGCCGAAGAAATTGGTGTCGGCACCGGTAGCGATAACCAAATAGTCATAGGCTATTTCCCCGATGTCGGCGGTAATGGTATTCTTTTCAGGGTTTATTTTCTTGACATCAGCCAGGTTAAAGGTGAAATTTTTCTGCTTGCCAAAAATGCGCCTGAGCGGAAAGGCGATGGAATCGGCTTCGATGTACCCCATGGCTACCTGGTAAAGCAGCGGCTGAAAAGTGTGGTAGTTGTGCTTATCCAACAACAATACCTCAACAGGTTTATCCTTTAGTTTTTTGGCTAGATTGATGCCGGCGAAACCTCCGCCAATGATAACGACGCGTGGTCTGCCTGCTGTTTTTTTGAGCTCCATAGGGTATATTATTCGATCGAAAATAAGTATAAAACCTCTTTATTATCCCAACTGCCCACAGATTTAATATGTTTTAAATAAATACGACTGATTTAGTGTATTTTTATCGGCTCGGGGATTATCCTTGTGCATTTACTAATGACTAAACAGCAACTGCATATCATCAAGATCGGCGGCAATGTAATCGACAATTCCGAAAATCTGCATCATTTTTTAAAGGATTTCACCGGGTTGGATGGATACAAAATACTGGTACACGGCGGCGGAAAAGTAGCGACACAACTACAAGAAGAATTGGGTATTGAAACTAAAATGGTAGATGGCCGCCGCATAACCGATATCGAAACCCTGCGTGTGGTTACGATGGTTTACGGTGGACTAATCAACAAGAATATCGTGGCCCAACTACAACACTATGGCAGTAACGCCATTGGTTTAACGGGCGCCGACGGTAATTTTATCCGCACTAAAAAACGCCCGGTAAAAACGATTGATTATGGTTTTGTAGGTGATATCGATGATAAATCTATTGATCCCGAAAGTATCGGGAAATTGCTGGATGCGGGGTTCACCCCTGTCTTCTGCGCTATTACACACAATGGCGAAGGACAATTATTGAACACAAACGCCGATACAATAGCCTCTGCATTGGCAGTTGCATTATCGAAACTGTATGAGACAACACTCATCTATTGTTTTGAAAAGAAAGGCGTATTGCATGATATCAATGATGAGGAATCGGTGATCCGGGAAATCGATCCTGCAAAATATGAGGAATTGAAGCAAAAGCAGATCATCCACAGCGGTATGCTGCCGAAATTGGACAATGCTTTTACCGCCATCAATTGCGGCGTTAAAGCAGTGGTTATCGGCAAATCAGACGACTTGGGGCAATTGAAGAGCAAACAACCATTTGGAACGACCTTGAGCGGAAAGCTGAAAGCAGAAAGCTGAAAGCTGAAAGCAGAAAAATCAATGTCGATTATATAGATTTATTATTGAACAAAGAATCTTAAAACTAACCAAATCAAAGCTTTAAGCTTTTCGCTTTCTGCTTTGAGCTAAATAAAGAAGCTTTAAGCTAACAAAGAAATGAACGAGCAAAAAAATATAGCGATACTGGGTAGTGGCAATATCGGCCTTTCATTAGCCAAAGGCCTGGTTAAAGCGGGTATCTATCAGCCTGAACAAATAACATTAACGCGACGCAATGTAAAGGCGTTGTCTGCCCTGGCAGATAACGGGTATAACGTTACTTCAGATAATTCAAACGCTGTCAAAGATGCAGATATCGTTGTGCTGGCTGTCCTGCCTCAACAGTTGAACAAGCTGCTTCAGGAAATAAAACCTGCTATCTGGGAGCAGCGTCACTTGCTCATTTCCGTCATATCGGGCGTTACCTGCGGCGATATCCGTCAGCAATTGGATCTTGTGGATGTACAAGTAGTAAGGGCCATGCCAAATACCGCAATTGCCATTGGTCAATCCATGACTTGTATTGCCACTGATAACGCTTCTGCAGAAAACGTGAATATAGTTAAATCGCTTTTTGATACCGTTGGTGTTACCATCCAGATCAATGAAGAATTGATGACGTCAGCGACAGCACTTTGTGCCTGCGGCATCGCTTTCTTCCTGCGTTCTATCCGGGCTGCTTCACAAGGCGGAACCGAGATCGGCTTCCACGCGCACGACGCGCTTAAAATGGCTGCCCAAACCGCCAAAGGCGCTGCGGATCTGTTGTTGCAGTTAGCATCTCACCCTGAACAGGAGATCGATAAGGTGACCTCTCCCAAAGGCTGTACGATCGCCGGTTTGAACGAAATGGAGCACAATGGTTTCAGTTCGGCGATGATTAAGGGTATAAAGACCTCGGCTGAGAAGGCAGGCGTGCTCTATGACAAAGAAGGGTAATCGACCCAATAGTGTTTATCGCTTAGATTCAGCCCTAATACTATAATCGTCAAGCAGCTCGAGCAGTGCGTTAAGATTGGCGTTGACTAAATCGATGTTGATGATGAATGGCGTTTTATCGGGATCAGACGAATAAAATATCCTGGCAAAGAATCTCTTAATTGGACTACCTATGTCGGCCAGATGCTCTTCCGGCTTATAAAGAATTAGATATAGGCGAGCGTTTTTTTCATATATTTCTTTGACATCCTCCCAGTAGTACCTTGTACCCGATAAAAAGTCATCAATGTATTCGTCGGTGATATTTAGAACCGTCTTTTTTGTAATGGCGAAATAAACAGGCCGGTAATAAGTTATAGATCTCACCAGCGCTATAAGTGCCCAGATAACATAGGTATAATGTAACGGGCCGGTTTTAAATGACGGATGAAAAAAGTTGACAAATGCCATTGCAAAAGCAAGGCTGATCAGCAAAAGATTCATCACGAAGATATTGCTAAAGCGGATCTTGAAGTTCATTAATAGACCAAGGTTTTTAGATTCATTTGATTTTTTGTTGTGCGATAAAGTTTAGAACATAAATATATCGCTTAGCGGATGCTTATTCCAAATAATAGTGCTTAATGCTATTCAGATCATCATCCAGCTCATAGATCAACGGAACACCTGTCGGCAGTTCAAGATTTTTGCAAAAA
>JAICXZ010000737.1 GCA_025934475.1 Mucilaginibacter sp.
ATCGTGGATAAGCCGCGTAATGCAGGACAATGGTTTCACCTATGAAATTATCCTGGTTGATGATGGCAGCAACGATGGCTCGTGGGACATGATCTGCAGATTGCAGGACCATAACTCGTTGATAAGGGGCATCAAATTCAGGCGCAATTATGGCAAGTCAGCAGCGCTAAATGTAGGCTTTGAGGCTGCAAAAGGCAATGTGGTGATCACCATGGACGCCGACCTGCAGGACAGCCCGGACGAAATACCACAGCTTTATCGCCGTATCACCGAAGACAAATACGATTTGATATCCGGCTGGAAAGCCAAACGTTACGACCCGATTAGCAAAACAATACCTACCAAATTGTTTAACGCTGCCACCCGCCGCATGTCAGGCATCAAAAACCTGCACGATTTTAATTGCGGTTTGAAAGCTTACCGCCGGGAGGTGGTAAAAAACATAGAGGTGTATGGCGAAATGCATCGCTATATACCCGTTATTGCCAAATGGGCCGGATTTAGCAAAATCGGAGAGCAGATTGTTGAGCACCGTGCCCGCAAATACGGAAAAACCAAATTTGGCATGAGTCGGTTTGTCAATGGCCTGCTGGACCTGGTTTCCATATTCTTCGTTGGCAAATTTGGTAAGCGACCAATGCACTTTTTTGGCACGATGGGCGTTTTGAGTTTTTTAACTGGTACAATCATAGCCATCTGGCTTATCGGCGAGAAGCTTTACGATATAGCGCATCATATCAAAATAACCCGCGAAATTACTGCACAGCCGCTTTTTTACATTGCGCTTGTGGCTATTATAGTAGGCTCACAATTGTTCCTTACCGGCTTCGTAGCCGAGCTGGTATCGCGCAGTTCACACGATCGAAATAATTACCAGGTAGAGGAAATGATTTGACGCCAGATATGAGATATGAGATATGAGATTTTACAATTGGGCCAAAATTCCAACTTTGGCTGCTATTTTTCTTTTCCTATAACATCCGACTTGCTGACTCTGTCTCAAATCTCACCTCTCAAATCTCACATCTAAACAAAATGCTCTTTTCCGCCATAATCCCACTATACAATCGCCCGCAAGAGATCAAAGAACTGCTTGAGACTTTGACCATGCAGACTTACAAGAATTTTGAGGTGCTGGTGATTGAGGATGGCTCAAAAGATGACGCTGAAGAAATTGTCAAAAGTTTTGCCGGTAAGCTGGACGTACGGTACTTCAAAAAACAAAACGAAGGACAGGGTTTTACCCGAAATTTTGGGTTTGAACGGGCTAAGGGCGATTATTTCGTAATATTCGACTCTGATTGCCTGATACCCGAGAATTATTTCGAAACGGTAAACGACTACCTTAAAACTAACTGGCTTGATGCATACGGAGGCCCGGATGATTCACATCCGTCGTTTACTCCTGTTCAAAAGGCCATTAGTTACAGCATGACCTCGCCCTTTACTACAGGCGGTATTCGTGGCAATAAAAAGGCCCTCGGACAGTTTCATCCGCGCAGCTTTAATATGGGCGTTTCGCGTAAGGTTTGGGAAACGGTTGGGGGCTTTAAAATCACCCGCTCGGCGGAGGACCTGGAATATAGTATCCGCATTCATACGGCAGGTTTCAAGATCGGCCTCATCCCGGACGCCAAAGTTTATCATAAACGCCGCACCAACTTCAAACAGTTCTTCAAGCAAATACACTTTTTTGGCAGGGCGCGCATCAACCTGTATAAGTTTTTCCCTAATGAGCTTAAATGGATGCACTTCTTCCCCGCTGTGTTTACGCTCGGGGTTATCTTTACGCTGATAGCTAATTTATTCTGGGGTTGGGTTGCCGAAGTATGCGATGCATTCCTGGCGCTTTACATTTTGTTAATATTTTTTCACGCCTGGTTGAAAAACAAATCGTTAAAAGTTGCACTTTTGGGGGTAATAGCTGCCTTTACACAACTGATAGCCTACGGATTAGGATTTATGCAGGATTTCTGGAAGCGTGTTGTATTAAAAAGATCATAAGCCGAGTATGTACCATCCTTTTTCGGTCGCCGACACAATTAAAACTGCCTGGTATCTTCTCCGAAAGAATTTCGCCGTTGTTGCAATCTACTCTTTGCTTAGCGTTGCAATTGTAGTAGCGATTGCTGTACTTTTTGTTTTTGTGCTTACCGATAATCTTTCCGAATCTATTGGCGTAGTCATCATGCTTATATCGGTGAGCTTTATTTTTCTTGGATTTATCAAGCTTATTTTTCAGCTGATTGATCGCGAGTATTATGATTTCGATTTCAGCGATATTATACCCAAGGTCAAAATGCTGTTCAGCTACCTCTTATTGCTTATCATAGTAAGTACGCTGTCGGTAATTTTAACCAAGTCCATCGACCTGCTCGAAAAAGGAATTGCACAAAACCTTCTGGGCATTGTGATAGGAGGTTTTTTCCAATTCTTTTTCTTGTTTTATTTCCCTGTTTGCGCTTGTTTTATTGTTGATGACGCCTCCGGCCCGTTTGAATCGGTGATTCAAAGTTTCCAATTGATCCGGGGAAATTTCCTTAAATACCTGGTTCTTTTTCTTCCAGTTAATCATCTGCGAATAGACTTTGAACA
>JAICXZ010000509.1 GCA_025934475.1 Mucilaginibacter sp.
ACAGGTTCTGTATCAACGGTTGCTGTGGATAATGCGCTTAGCGGTCGGGCAGCCGGATTAGTTTATATTCGCGGTACTTCCTCAATTCCGGAAGAAAAGACAACGATTCCAATTGCTGTTAATCAAGTGGAAAATCAAACAAATATCGAGTTCGACATCACCGATCCTTATACCATCACCAATGATGGCAAGCAATGCACGGTCGATATCAATGATTTTGACCTGAAGGCTATTTACCAGTACGCCGTAGTTCCAAAAGTAAGTACGGATGTGTTTTTGACCGCTAAACTGACCGACTGGAATAAATATAATTTTCTTTCGGGAGAGGCTAATTTATTTTTTGAAGGTACATTTATCGGCAAATCGGTTATCGATGCCAATGCGACCGCAGATACGTTGAGTTTGTCGTTAGGTGCTGATAAGAATATTGTGGTTACACGTACCTCGATCAAAAACCTGGCGGAAAAGCAGGGTCTTGGCTCGAACAGGAAGGAAACCCGCGATTGGCAGATAGAAGCCAAGAACCGAAAGAGCCAGATAGTAAATTTACTGATTGAAGACCCGGTGCCTGTATCACAGAATTCGGCAATAGATGTGGAGAAGGAAGAGTTGTCGGGAGGCAAGTTTGATGAAAAAACCGGCAAAGTAAGCTGGGATTTTCAACTTAGCCCGCAGGACGATAAAAAAGTAGAGTTAAAATACATGGTGAAGTACCCCAAAAACCAATCCGTTATAGTACAATAGAAAATATGCACGATCTGTTACCATCCCTTCACGGCCAGCTTGACGACGTAATAACCAGCATACGTTTTTTTATGCCCGAAATATATTTGTCGGCCCTCTTTGTGATCGTATTGGTAACAGATCTGCTTTTTGGCCGCAATTCGGGATGGTTATGCAGGGTGGTGTCAATTGCGGGCCTGGTTTACGTTTTGCTAAAGAGCGTTGGTCAGGCTCAATTGGTAGCCGGCGACAAAAGCGTGCCATTTTTTAGCAATATGTTACTGCTGAATCATACCACGCTTATCCTAAAGTTATTGATCGATGTGATTGCTATTATCATCTTGTTATTTTATGAATGGGACGATAACCTAAAATCGCACACTAAAAAACTTTCTGATCTGTATTCGATATCAGTTGCAGCCATCCTCGGTTTACATTTGATGGTGATGGCTGCCAACCTGTTGTCGATCTATCTCTCAGTGGAAATGGTGTCGATAGCTTCCTATCTAATGGTATCGTACAAAACGGAAAATCGTTGGGGCAGTGAAGCTGGTCTAAAATACGTGCTTTTTGGTGCAGCGTGCTCGGCAATAATGCTTTATGGTATCTCGCTGCTTTACGGCTTATGTGGCACACTCGATCTGTTCACCGGTGCTCTTACCTATGGCTTAATGCATGCGAATCCGCTTACCGCCTCTTTCGCGTTGATTTTATTGTTGGTTGGTATAGGCTTTAAACTATCTTTTGTGCCGATGCATTTTTGGGCGCCTGATATTTACCAGGGTGCACCTACTCCGGTTTCGGCATTTTTGTCGGCGTTACCGAAGATTGCGGCTTTTGGACTACTCATCAATTTCATTTCGCCTTTCACCGATCCGAGCATCAAATGGAACGCTTTTGATTTTCAACTGTTCCTATCTATAGTTGCCATTGCAACCATGATCGCCGGCAACTTCGCAGCTGCATTGCAAAATAATGTTAAAAGGATGCTGGCTTATTCGAGCATCGGGCACACCGGATTTGCGATGATGGCGCTGGTCAATTTCAGTTTGCAGCGACAGGGGATAGAGGCATTAGAATTTTATTTATTGGCTTACGCCTTTGCCGGCACGGCCGCCTGGATGCTGGCAACCTACTTTGCCGATGTGGCCGGTGCGGAAGACATGGCGGGTTATAAAGGACTCGGCTTCAAATATCCATTGGCCGGCGTATGTTTTATCATCATCTTAATCTCGCTAACCGGCATTCCTTTAACCGCCGGCTTTAATGGTAAGCTGCTCGCTTTTTCTGCTGTTTACTCAGTCTACAGAGACAGCCACAATATTTGGATGTTGTTGCTGATGATCACTGGCGCCGTTACAACTGTCGTCTCGTTATTCTACTACATCAAGATACCGCTCAATTTATTTCTCCGGAAAACCGACAGAACCACTGGTTTTGCTTCCTCAAACAGTGTTTTGCTTACCAGTATTGCAATAATTACAATCCTGATCGTTTATTTGGGTGTTTTCCCGGATTTTATCTATAGATATTTGTAATTATCAAAAAATATCGACTTTTCTTAAAGATTTTTAAACAATCGACTCATTTTTTAGAAAATTCAGTAATTTAGGCACCGCAAATTTTAATAAACCGATTGTAATCGAATAATGAAGCGTTATGTGCCTTTTCTACTCATCGTAGTAGTACTGTTATTGACTTTTATTTTCCCTTCTGTTGAAATCAAGGACACTTCAAAAGCAAATTTTAATACCGGCGATATAGCCTGGATGCTGATGTCGACGGCCCTGGTATTGATCATGACACCAGGTCTGGCTTTTTTCTATGGTGGTATGGTGACCAAAAAGAACGTGATCTCTACTATGCTGCAAAGTGTGGTTTGCATGGTGATCATTACTGTTATGTGGGGTATTTTTGGCTTTAGTCTGGCTTTTGGCGATACCTGGGGTGGTATTATTGGTAACCCATCCACTTATTTTATGATGAAGGGTATGCTGGGCAATGCTACCTGGAAACTGGCCCCAACCATACCATTGCTACTGTTCGCGATGTACCAGCTAAAGTTTGCGATCATCACACCGGCACTCATCACCGGTGCTTTTGCCGGGCGTATCCGCTTTAATAGCTATATCCTTTTCGTTTGCTTATTCTCCATTTTTATATTCTCGCCACTGGCGCATGCTACCTGGCATCCGGAAGGTATCCTATCCAAATTGGGCGTACTGGATTTTGCTGGTGGAACGGTAGTGCACATGTCGGCAGGATGGGCTGCTTTGGCTTCGGCTATTTATCTGAAAGGCCGTAATGAAGCAACACATTCACCAGCCCGTGTTACCTATGTGATCATTGGTACCGGTCTTCTGTGGTTCGGCTGGTTTGGTTTTAATGCAGGTTCAGCATTCGGAGCAAATCACCTGGCGGTTAACGCACTTGCTTCTAGTACGACGGCGTCAGCTGCTGCCGGCTTAAGTTGGATATTCTTCGATATGCTGCGTGGTAAAAAACCTTCGGCGATGGGTACTTGTATCGGCGCCGTTGTCGGTCTTGTAGCGATCACACCAGCTGCGGGTTATGTAACCGTTCCGCACTCGCTGGCAATAGGCATTATCTCGGCTGTGGTAAGTAACCTGGTGGTTGAATGGCGCACGCGTACCTCAATTGATGATACCCTCGACGTGTTTCCCTGCCACGGTGTAGGTGGTATGGTGGGTATGTTGTTAACTGGTGTGTTTGCAAATCAGAATGTGAACCCTGCTAACACAACAGGCGACGGCCTTTTCTTTGGTCATACCCATTTATTCTTTGTGCAGTGTATCGCGCTTGTTGCGGCTTCGGTATTTTCTTTCTTCGGCTCGTTATTGTTGTTGAAGATCACCGATATGATATCGCCACTGCGCGTAAGCCCTGAAGACGAGTTGATTGGTCTGGATATCAGCCAGCACGGCGAAAAATTATAATGATACTATGGTAGGAGGCGCAAAATTTTGCGCCTCTACATCATTTAATCCTGGTTAATTCGTAGTGCTCGCCTTCGTCATCGACGACCGCCT
>JAICXZ010000567.1 GCA_025934475.1 Mucilaginibacter sp.
GGAATACCGCAAAGCGAGCAGAAACATTTGTTCGATGCTTTTTTTCGTGCTCACAACACAGGCGATATTCAGGGAACCGGCCTCGGTTTAAATATCGTGGCCCGTTATGTTAAGCTGATGAATGGCAAGATTGAATTCTACAGTAAGCTCAATGAAGGCACCCGCTCCGTGCTTACGTTTCCAAAATCAACCTAGTGATTGACCTTGCGAATTCTTTTTCTGGTGGCTAGCACCCAATATAGTCCCTTTACGTTAGTACGGTAACCGGGTAAAATGACTACAAGGATTATTTCTTCCAACAGATCGGCAATAGTTAATCCTATCATTAGATAGAAAAGCCAGTAAACCGGATTGGGCAGAAAAAAGAAAGTGATCAAAAATGCGGCTTGCAACACCGCTGCTACTTTGGCCAAGTAGGTATGAAAGCTGGTAGGGCGATTGTAACGGCTTATGGCCAATATATTTTGTATAAGATAAAGCAAAAGCAAAATAACTATTGGCAGAAACTGATATATGATGAACAGCGCGTCCCAAATCCAGATCCCGATAATGGCGGCCAAAATAGTACAATCGTCGGCTACAGAATCAAGATGAGCGCCAAAAGAGCTGGCAATTTTATATCTCCGGGCGAAAAATCCATCGATCGCATCGGTGAGAAAACTTACCAATAACAGCCACTTGAAAGAGTTAAAGTGACCCAAAAAAACTAAGACGATAAGCACAGGCGCAGCAATCAGCCTGTAAAGCGTTACCGCGTTAACGATATAGAAGATTATTTTACGCATGATCGACCCTATTGATTACCTGCTATTCGTTTTAAGTATAGTTTTACGTTATCCATATTCCATTCGGCAAGTCTGCCTTTTTGTAATGCTGTTACATTCCCTTTTATCATCAGCGGAAGGCTCAAAACAAAAGGTGCATTATCCCTCTTCCAACCCTGTATTTGCCCAAATCGTAAAATATTAATATACGGCTCGTTTATTGAACCGGATATGGTATAGCAACCATTGGCAAAGTTTTTCAAATTTTGGACCGAATGCTTGCCGCGAACAGCACTTAGCAGGAAATAGTTTTTAGGGTGCTGTTCCAGTTTAACCTTGGGCGACCGGGAATCAAAAACCGAAACATACCCCGTATAGTAACAACTGTCGGTATTGATTACCGCATACCAAAGCATACTGTTCATCGGCGCAGGAGTGGTAAAATATCCTTTATAGTGCAGCCCACGGGCTTTGATTGCAGCTGAAACTCTGTTATCGATAACTGTTTTATTAATGGCTGCGTAACCCATGTAAAATGCAGAAAAGAGAATTGCGGTCCAGGCCCATTTCGACCTTGATAAATAGTCATTGCTTTTCACCAGCAATACAATAGCCGCAAGAACAAATCCTATGCTGAACAAAGGGTCGGCAACATACAGGAGGTTGACAGAAAACCGGTGGTGACTAAATGGTTCGAGCAAGCCGGTGCCATAGCTGTTGCATACATCGAGCAGATCGTGCAGTATTAGCTGAGCGCAAAAGAAACCGAATAACAGTAAAAAGGATACTTCTTTCCGCCGATATATCCTGAAAGTTACCCAAGCCAGGCAAAGGCCGGCTAGCAGGGCAAATAATAAAGAATGGGTAAAACCGCGATGAATTTGTAGCACACGATCAGCAGGCAAATATAACGCCGCTGCGGTATCGAGATCGGGAAGGCACTGAGCGCTTGCACCCCAAAAAAGAAAACCTTTCCCCAGATCTTTTTTTCTAAATATTTCCGTGGTGCATATACCCAATGCAAAGTGTGTAAGCGCATCCATGTATTGACAGTTAATCTACAAAACAAGCCTCTTTGGTCAACACCAGTAAGCAAGCAGTAATTGCGCTGCCTGCCTGCTGGTATAAAAGAGATGATCCATAATTATTTGGCGCCGGAATTACTGACGCGCGAAACCTCGCCCAATTCGTCGTTCTCAATTTTTGTCAGCACATAATCCTTCTTAAACTCTACGTTGACAAACCAGATGGATCTTTGGTTTTGCTCCACATGGATCGCGGTTACAACGGTACAGCCAGGGTATGCTGTATTGACCATATCGAGGTAATCCTTAGGCAAATTATTTGCAGCGCCATAGCTTAAGTGGTAAATCAAACTGGCGTTCTTATCATACAGCGCCGAGTTCTTCTGGTCGTCCATAATAAATTTCACCAGGTAATTCTTATCCGCTTTATACCAGCGCGGGTTAACTGCGTTTTGAAATTTACCTTTGAAAGCATCGGTTACTTTTGCGTTGACAACCGATTTTGCTGTAATAACAACGGTTGGTAATTCGATAATTTGGGCGAACGCAAATTGCACGCTTAAAACAAATACAACAATGAGCCCGGTTTTTAAGAATGTTTTCGTTTTCATGACCTTTTGATTTTGGATGAAACAATAATTATTAAAACATCATAAAAATCAACACTTTAACCGTTACGATAAATGACGAGGGTCAGCATAAAAGCTGATTATGATCAAAGACACCCCTGCTATCGTTGCTCGCCCACCCCAACACAATTATTTCTAACCAATTTTACTGTGCCCTATTTCTGACCAAAATCACAATTGATAGCAATTCGTGTCATTTTTTAGAGCGCCGAACCTAGCTATCTTAGTCAACAATCTGATTATTAAACATTTAACAAAAACCCAACAGTATACTTTTTTTTCAATGGGACTAATCATCAAATCGAAGTACTTTATGGACCAAACCGGACAGATGACCCGGTTTGCGGGGCACCTGTTTTCTATGGGTATCAAGCCTCCTTATGAACTTAAAGAGCTCCTGGCACAATGCTACGTCATAGGTTATCGCTCACTGCCGCTTGTAGGGCTCACAGGGTTTATTATGGGTCTTGTATTAACTATGCAACTGCGGCCATCGTTGGTATACTATGGCGTTCAATCACAGTTGCCTGTTATGGTGGGCGTAGCGATTGTGCGCGAGATTGGGCCGGTAATAACGGCGCTTATCTTCGCCGGTAAAATAGGAAGCAGTATCGGCGCAGAACTTGGCTCGATGAAAGTTACCGAGCAGATAGACGCCATGGAAGTAAGCGGTACCAATCCGTACAAATACCTGGTGGCTACGCGGGTGGTTGCCGCTACATTAATGTTGCCGGTACTTACCATGCTGGGCGACGCAATATCTCTTTTCGGAGCTTATATCGGTGTAAACATCAGCGCGGTCACCAGCTTCAAACTGTTCTTCACACAAATATTGCATACACTTCAATTTGGTGATTTATTACCGGCATTTATCAAAACATTCTTTTTTGGGTTTGCGGTCAGCATAATAGGATGCTATAAGGGATATAATTCAAGCAGGGGTACGCGGGGTGTAGGTAATTCGGCCAATACGGCCGTAGTGCTGTCGTCGGTTCTGATTTTTATCATCGATCTATTGGCCGTTCAGATAA
>JAICXZ010000515.1 GCA_025934475.1 Mucilaginibacter sp.
AACGCCCTTTTACTCGGGAGGCTTTAAGGTCCTTATAAATGTTTCGGGTACGCCCTTGTATCGGTACGACTGTCCCGATATATACCGTAAAGTTAAGGTGCCGGATTCAGGGTGGTAGTCAATCGATGCAATAACAGCTGACGGCATATCCAATATTTATTTTAAGAAACGAAGGCAGCCAACAACGCTGCCTTCCTGTTAAGTTTCGGTTTATATGGGCTCTGTACCCCTGATTATTCCTAATAAAAATGCTATAGCGGCAAGCACTAATAGTGCGTATATTAAACCACTCGCCGAGTAGGCAAAAACTCCGATTGCCCATCCTATTACGAGGATGACAGCAATGATATACAGTATTGATCTCATAAGATGATGTGTTAGTTATTTAGTTATTACAAGGCAAAATCATGCCACGATAGTTATACACATGGCAAATGCCATTCTGTTGGACTAAATAGGGGACAGAAGTGTAAACATTTTAATAAATCATTGGGATCTTTCTGGGGAGGAGACATCTTTGAAGACCTAAGCAAGATTGACTTTTCTGAAACAAACGCCCGGATGAACTATTATTATTAGTAGACTAACATCTACTGATATGGTAACAGAAAATAAACCCGCTGAAAAAAGCCAGACCGCAAAGCCTTCACAAGATACTTCAAGACCCAATGCCTACCGCGTTGACGGCGATAAAAACCTGGAAGAAAAGGGTCTAAAAACAAGATACCTTTTTGGCGAGGGCAAAATGAAAAGTCCGGATGATCCCGGTATGGAAGGTAAAGGTATGGGGGGACAAAATTTTGGCGAAAATAATCTTACGCCTTCCGGCAATGACGAAGCAAATCCGCCGCGAAATGCCGGCGAGGGCAATGCCTATTTTCGGCGAACCCAGCCTGCGGAAGAGCACCCGGAGGATGAGAACTTCGTTCCAAAAAACCAGGAAGGGGCGCCGGGGAAAGATGACGACCAACCCAATATCGCCGGTCCTGGTGAACTGCCGGACCAACAAAAAGTTGGCGAAAAAGAAAATCGGGACGATAGTCATAAACCCAATCCGCAGGAGGAATACCGGGAAGGTACCGCAGATGAAGACGGAAAGCGCGAAGGTGATCAATAGTCTAAAAATAAAACAGCTATGAAAGCAGTTAGAATGCATGATTACGGAGGTCCGGACGTGCTGGAATTGGACGAAGTGCCCATCCCGGAGCCAAAGCACGACGAGGTACTGGTTAAAGTATACGCCACCAGCATCAACCCCATTGACTGGAAAATACGGGAGGGACTTCGAAAAGATAAATTTCCGGCGAGTCTCCCGTTAACTCCGGGCTGGGACGTTTCCGGAGTAATTGAAAAAGTTGGCAACAATGCACGTCGGTTTGCGAAGGGCGATGAAGTTTATGGTCGGCCCGATCCTACAAGGGACGGAGCTTACGCCGAATACATTGTCGTAAAAGCCAATCAACTGGGATTCAAACCTAAAAGCGTTGATCACCTCACAGCAGCTACGATTCCGCTGGCAGGTCTAACCGCCTGGCAGGGATTGTTTGACCGCGGGCATCTGCAAAAGGGCCAAAAGGTTTTGATTCATGCTGCATCTGGGGGCGTGGGCACATTTGCTGTACAATTTGCCAAATGGAAGGGCGCCTATGTGATTGGAACGGCCTCAGCACAGAACATCAAATTTGTAAAACAGCTTGGAGCCGATGAAGTTATCGATTATCAAAGCCAGCGGTTCGAAGAAATGGTACACGATATCGACCTGGTATTTGAAACCATAGGTGGCGAAACGCAGGATCGCTCATTGCAAGTGATTAAAGAAGGTGGCCGGCTGATCACAACCCTGGCGCCAGAATTTAAAGATAAGGCCAGGGAGAGAGGAATTTATATGGAGGGCTATACGGCTCAATCATATCCCGATCAATTGGAAGAAATAGCACAGCTCATCGACGAGGGACGCATTGAACCAGTAATCTCAAGGGTGATGAATTTGTATGAAGTGGCCCGGGCCCAGCAGATAAGCGAAAAGGGCCATGTAAGAGGCAAAATAGCCATTAAAGTAGTTTGATACAGATCAAATCATAAGCCGGGTATCTTGATCCCGGCTTTTTTTATATCCTCATACAAGGCTTCCTGTACTGCCAATTTGGTGTCCTGGAAGCCATGTGCGTTGATCCATACGCTTATTTCCAATACAAAACCATCAGACTGTATTTCACCCAATCCTATGCGTTTTTTTGGGGTTTTAAGGCAGTGCTCTGATTTATCCAGCGACTTTTCAATCACCGACTTGACCTGTTTCAAATCGATGTTATTCGGAAACTTTAAATTGATATCCAGTCTTCTGGTACCCTTTCGGCTGGTATTGATGATCATTTGATTGGAAAGCTGGCTGTTGGGTACAATTAGCACACGATTGTCAAATGTCTCAACAATTGTATAAAATATCTGGATTGAGGTTACGGTGCCCTCCATGCCGTTGGTGTTGATATTTTCACCCACTTTAAAAGGCTTCAGGAGCATAATAAGAACTCCGCTGGCAAAGTTCTGCAGTGTACCCGAAAGCGCTAAACCCGCGGCAACACCAAACGCGCCAACCAGGGCAGTGAACAACGTCATTTCGATACCCATTATTTGCATTACTGCCAATATTAGCAGCACCCGCAGCGCCACGGCTACCAGGCTCATGATAAAAGATTTTATTGTTGCATCGATTTCCCGTTTCTGCATTCTGGACCTCGACCATTTCATCAGCAGACTAATGAGCCACAACCCAATAAATAACACTGCCAGGCCAACCAAAAACTTAGGACCGAACCGGATCACCCAGTCGTAAACATGGTCATAAAACTTATCAATATTCATCAGAATGGTATTTTCCTGTTCTCATCAAACCATCATTTACCCCAAATGGTTTACTCGCTTACACGCAGCACTTATCACTTCCGCCTGAAAAAAGTTGAGAAGGCAGCTTAGGCCAACGGCCCTGCCTATTTTGATGTGCCGAAATTGACAAGAGTTTTGAGATTGAAAAGTAAATTAATTAACTCAAAATTAAAACAATAGAACCCAATGTGTGGTATTATAATAATTGATTAACGATGCCATAATACTTGCAGCAAAATACCCGGTTTTTACCGGTATGCACATTTGCATTTCACTGGCTGCAGAATTAAAAAACCTGAAAAATAAGCCATGTTAGGAGAAGGCGTAAAAAAATTGCTGGATAAAGCGTACCCAGCATCATCCATCGAAGAAACTTGTTATCGCGGCCAGGACCTGGCATTTAAAACAGACAAAGATGGTCGTCCGGTATTGTTATTTATCGGCAAAAAGATTGCACCCGGTAAGATCAGGGGTGAACGGTATGTTAGAAATATCGTAACCACATCGGACGGAAAAGTCAAAGTTCACTGGGAAAAGAAGGACAAAGCCACCCCCTGATCAAAAACCTATTCGCAGATATGATTTTTTATAAGTGAAAGAATTGTGTTATGGAAACATTTGAGATACCGGTAGGACAAAGTCAGCGTCAGCTCCGTTTTGTGCCGCAGGAGATGGCTAATACCTTTAAAATATACGCTGTGGATAAAGCCGAAGACTGGCTAAATCATGAAGTGCAGCGCTCTGTCGACATACCGCAGGACGGTTTGCTAGGCACAATCACCATTTTTGACGAGGGGCGATTTGACTTTGATGGTACAGCCACCTTCACCGGCCAGGAA
>JAICXZ010000532.1 GCA_025934475.1 Mucilaginibacter sp.
AGGGTAGCGTTTTCTGATGTCGCAACTGAAACTGTAGTGGTACCTTCCACCATATTCAGTAACAATCCGTTACCGGCATCAAATGCTTTATTGCTTTTGGTTGAAGCAATGCCATCAAAGTAAACATCGCCGTAACTTGGTAGTGACGCTGTGCCTCCGCCTATTCCCGGACGTTCAACAATCCATTCAGCCGTATTGCCCGTAAGCGTAGTACCGGCTGGCGCATTAAAGGTGAATCCGGTATGCTGAAGCGTAGTTTCGTTGAACATGTTGAACCCGGCCTGTGTTGGTGAATTGATGCAAAGCAGGGCCGAAATGCTATCGCCGAAGTTCACCTGGAAATTGGAAATGCCCACCCATGAAGCAGGGAACCATTCCGTCCATGCATAAACGTTTTTGCTTACGGAGCCGTTGCCTGCTGTGGTTATCGATTGTACCGTGCCGATCTGGCAAACATCGTTGCCACCGTAGCCATCGATGCCGATCCAGGATACCATGTAAAGACTGCCAGCTGCGCCGTTTGGAGAAGCCACATCTGCCACATTAAACAAACCGCTAATAGATTTAAACGGATCCGAAGCAGGTGTCTGCACAACACTGCCCGACCAGATAGAAGTGTTGCTATTGGCAACTTCCTTTATTGGTCCGTGGGTACGTTTGATGCCGGGGATCAATTCCTCCATCGGTTTAAATTCGGGAGTGATAAATTCTATTTCTTTTGAAAATATTTTATCCCATCGCCCAGTCAATTTCGGGAACAGCTTTGGATCGGGCCGTTGAGGGATACCGAAAGTTTTCAATGTAGCGGGTGTTGCTTTACGCGCATCGAAGCCTTTTGGTGGCAGCGGATGCAGCCTGATGTTTGCCATGAAGTCGCCTTTGTTGGCACCGCCAACTTTTACAGTTTTTTTGTTTTTCACTTGTGTTTCCATTCTCTTCACTTTTTTCGCCTACTCTTTGATCGGATTTTCAGCTCTTCCTCCGGTTACTTTATGTGGCAAAGCTATAGCGGTGGTAGTGAGTAGATTATAGGGGTGTTACGTTATCTGGGCCGTGTTTTTACGCAATTTTGGATGCGTTTTTGCGAAGACTTTTTAGAAGAACGGGCAATCAGCAAAAGGACTTTTACTGAGGTTTCGCTATAGATCGGGCAAGTTTTCCTTACGTATAATCCACAATACCCAGCCAAAGGGAATCGGCGGGATCAAATTAGCATGCTATAAGAAACATTTTTACATCAGCCGCCGAATCATTGCACCAAGGTTGGCGTCTATGTTCCGTACCTACGGCACGGGATTGTTCATTGTAATTATTTCTACAAAGCTTCGACCCCGACGGGGTCGCCAAGCACCCGGATTTAATACATCGTAGATGTGACCGCATTGTAGACTTAGAACCCTGAAGAAGGGGCGATAAACAGTTGGATATCATGCGCCGTAGGTGCAACCGCTTTGTAGAAATAATATAGAAGCCCTATTAGCATCCCGTAGATATGGCCTTAGGCGTTAGAAAGGTTCCTCCGCCACACCTGCCACAATATCCAGCCAAAGGGAATCAACCAAATCAAATCGTTGAGGAGGTTTACATAAAGAAAACGAGTGGTTAGCTCGCCAGTCGCGATGTAGTATGCCGAGCCGATCGGCCCCAAAACCTTGCCAATAAAACCGACGAATATCAGCGGCCAGTAACGCACAGGGTCTTTGGATGCAAAATAATAAGCGATACCATAAACACCCACCAGCATGCCAATGCACCTGATTAATATCAACACAAAAGGCGTTTTAGGATTGCCAAACAGGATCAATTGCGGATCTATGGAAATTATAGAGCCCCAGGCCAGGTTGTATATGGCGGCAAGTAGCATGATAAGTTTGGGCCATCTTAATTTCGTCATGATAGGAGGTTAGAGGTGAAAAGGGAAAAGTAGTGGGTTATTCTAAGGAAGGTAAACAAAAAAGACCGGATTCCTCACCGGAACCCGATCTTTTTAATTTAAAACTCAATACTTTTTATACAGGCCTTCAGCATCCGTCTTGAGCGCCCATACGTGCCCGTTATAAAAATTGCTGTGAGCGCCCGCTATAAAATAGCCGTTATCTTTTGTTTGCAGGATATCAAAACCATATGATCCATCATCAATGTTTAAAGCTTTCCCCCAGGTTTGTTTCCAATTACTGTCGAACTTATAAAGTATCATTATCATCGTTGCTCCGGTGTCGCCATAGCCGGTAACAATAAAGCCCCCGTCGTTGGTGAACGCTATCGATTCACCAAATATGCTTAATCTTGGATCGGAAAATACCGCTTCATTTAATTTATTCCCGGCCGGGTCAAATTTTATAACTTCAATATTTCCTATCCCCACATAATTTACTTCCATCGATCCCACAAATCCGTAGTTCCCATCTTTCGTATGAACGAGCCGCGCGCCCGTGTCGAAATAATCGCTTCGGTCCGATAATTTTTCCCAGAGCATATTGCCATTTTGGTCGATCTTAAACCACCAAAAATTACTAGCGGGGTTATTAAGTTGCAGATCATTGTATGTTAATCCTGGTTTGGCTGTCACACCGGCTACGTAAAAGTTTCCAACTGCATCGGCCAGGATGTCATCTGCTTCATTGAATAGACGGCTTCCGTATGATTTTTGCCATCTTATATTGCCGTTTAGATCCATATTAATAATGACTGCTTCAGATGCTGGATTTGAGCCATTACTTTCACCTGTCATCCCTGCTATCATGTAACCATCATTATACTTTACAATGCTGCGTAAGTCTCCCGTACCGATACTATTGAAATCGATCGTCTTGTCCCATACCTTGTTTCCATTAAGATCAAGTTTTACAATATAATAGTTCGTTGCCCCAATGTAGCCGTCACCTGTAAATTGTAGACCGACAAACATCTGTCGTCTGTATATCGGAAAATAATTATGCCATTGTTCTTTTCCGAGCGAGTCGATCTTTAAAAAGGCCAAGTTGGTGCCGTCAGTGCTTGAAAACCCTGCCGTAATATATCCGCCATCCGGTGTATTTATAACGTGGCGTGCGTCTACAGAGGAGTTGTTTGGTATGCTGTATGATTTTGAAAACCTCGTTATTGCGTCTTCTGTTGTAAAGTTAAATGAGAAACCCTTGGTCAGGCCGGAAGTCGTTTTGGCAATAATTTGGCCGCTATAACTTGTGTTAGCCTTTAAATTTTCTAATACATAGTTGGAAAATGTAATGTTTGCTATTACCGTGTCTTGATTCAAGATAATTGAGTAGGTCAGATTTTTAGAAACCGAGTCTGGCTTCCAATGAATAAAAGCATTTGTTTGTGTAATGGTATCAATAACGACAGTAAGAGAAACGTTGGTATTGTTGATAACTACCGGATGTATTTGGTCCTCTTTTTTACATGAGAACACCGCAACACAGGATACAAACAAAATAAAAAGACCTTTTTTAACTGTGGACAAGGTTTTCATTTGATTTAAAGGAAGTTATACAAATATATGTATTTCGATTTACAAACAAAAAAAGACCGGATCCCTCTCCAGAACCCGGTCTTTTTTATTTAAATCTACGAATCTGACTTCTGCCTTCCGCCCTCAGACCTCCAATCTCACTTCCCCGTCCACACATTATTCTTTGTGTCAACATC
>JAICXZ010000609.1 GCA_025934475.1 Mucilaginibacter sp.
ACCATTTCACGAATGGAATCAAAGGCTCCTTTGCGAATACGCAACCCGTCGGGAGTATCCAAACCGCTTGAACGGGTTTCGGCAGTAAACTTGATAAATACTGAATTATCGGGTACTTTAAAAGTTAACTTACCTGGCCCGGTTTCGGCCAGTTCGACGATAGATTTACCTTCAGGTGTTTCATCGGCCAGTGAACTTAAAACACAGGCTTTAGTAAATTCAGCTTCATTAACGCCATCAGCGTGCCAAAAATGTGTTGCTTTACGGTTACCTATTGTTATTGTCCCGGTCTTGTCTAACAATAAGGTATCCAGATCGCCTGCCGTTTCCACTGCCTTACCCGATTTGGTGATCACGTTGGCACGCAGCGCCCTGTCCATCCCGGCGATCCCGATGGCCGATAACAGGCCACCGATAGTTGTAGGGATCAGGCATACAAATAATGAAATGAATGCCGCTATAGTGATAGGGGTATTTGCATAATCGCCGAATGGTTTCAACGTAACACACACAATAACGAATATGAGCGTGAAGCCGGCCAAAAGTATCGTCAAGGCTATTTCATTCGGTGTTTTCTGGCGTGATGCTCCTTCAACCAGGGCTATCATTTTATCGAGGAAACTTTCGCCGGGCTGGGTGGTCACTACCACTTTAATACGATCGGACAACACCTTGGTACCACCGGTTACAGAAGATTTATCACCGCCTGCTTCGCGAATTACCGGAGCTGATTCACCTGTAATGGCCGATTCGTCGATCGTCGCAATGCCCTCAATAATTTCACCGTCGGTCGGGATGGTATCGCCCGCATCGCAAACGAACACATCGCCCTTCCGAAGCGTTGATGACATCACCTGTTTTTCTTTGCCGTCAACCAGCAAACGAGCTGGTGTCTCTTCGCGTGTTTTACGCAAACTTTCGGCCTGCGCTTTGCCTCTTGCTTCGGCTATTGCCTCCGCAAAATTGGCGAACAGGACCGTAAGCAACAGGATGAGGAAAATGGTAAAATTATAGCCAAAGCTTCCCTGGGTCGAGTTCGAAAAAGAGAAAATAGTGACAATAAGCATCACCACTGTTCCTATTTCGACAGTGAACATTACAGGGTTTCGCACCAGCACACGAGGGTCAAGTTTAACAAACGCGTGCTTTAACGCATCTTTTACCTGGTCGGCCTGGAATAATGTATTTTGAGTTGATTTCATTTTCTTATTCTTTTATTTAAGTGAAAAATGCTCGGCTATTGGGCCAAGAGCCAGTGCGGGGAAAAATGACAGAGCTGCAACGATAAATATCACGGCAAGTATCATGATACCAAAAGTAGTGGTGTCTGTTTTTAGCGTTCCCGCTGATTCAGGGATAAATTTTTTATTGGCCAGTATGCCTGCAATAGCAACGGGACCGATTATAGGCAGATAGCGCCCTAAAAATATCACGATGCCTGCGCTCACGTTCCAAAAAATGCTATTGTCGCCCAGCCCTTCGTAACCAGACCCGTTGTTGGCCGAGCTGGATGTGTATTGATAAAGCATTTCCGAGAAACCATGGTAGCCAGGGTTATTAAGCCATGCTGACGGCTTCTCTGCCCAGTTGATATTCGGATAATTAACCAGTACATACGATGCAACGGCCGTACCTACCAATATCAGGAATGGGTGCAGCAGGGCGATAAGCGACGCGATCTTCATTTCGCGCGCCTCAACCTTCCGGCCTAAAAACTCAGGCGTGCGGCCCACCATAAGCCCGGATATAAATACAGCTATGATGATGAAGATATAAAAGTTAAGATAACCCACACCAACCCCGCCATAAAACGAGTTGATCATCATATCGAACATTTGCCCCAGGCCCGACATAGGCTGCATGCTATCATGCATAGCATTTACCGAACCGTTTGATGTTACAGTAGTGCAAATACCCCAGTAAGCCGATGCGGCCGGCCCGAAGCGAACTTCCTTGCCTTCCATCGCACCGCCAGGCTGTGTGATCCCCATGTGGGCGATCGCTGGATTTCCATTGACCTCGGCGTTTGTCGAGGTAAACACCATAACCATGAAACCTACTGTCATCACACCAAAAATGACCCAGGCAAGTTTTTTCTTATTCAGGTAATAGCCAAGAGCAAAAACCAATGCAATAGGAATCAGTATAATACCGATATTTTCGACTATGTTGGTCAGGTAGTTCGGATCCTCAAGCGGGTGTGCCGAGTTTGCACCAAACCAACCGCCGCCGTTAGTGCCTATTTGTTTGATGGCGATCATACCGGCAGCCGGACCGCGCGAAACGTGCAATGTATCACCCTGCAAACTCATTAAAGTGGCTTTGCCTTTATAACTGGTTGGCGTACCATTAAATGCCAGGATAATTGCAACAACGAACGCCATTGGCAATAATACCCTGGTTATTGACTTTACGAAAAAATCCCAATAGTTACCCAGTTTGTCGGTTACTTTATCCTTCATCGCTTTAAATACCACCACCATGGCAGCTATGCCTGTGGCGGCGCTTACGAATTGCAGGAACATAAACACAAATGTTTGTGTAAAATAAGTTGCGCCGGTTTCGCCCGAGTAATCCTGCAAATTGGTATTAGTTAAAAAGCTCAATGCTGTATTGAATGCCAGATCCGGCGTTTGACTGGGGTTTCCGTCGGGGTTCAGTGGCAAATGTGCCTGGAACAGAAGACAGAAAAAAGCATAAAATAACCAAAGGCAATTGATAGTAAGCAAAGCCTTCAAGTGCTGCTTCCAGTTCATTTCGCGTTTAGGATCAATGCCGCTGAAACGGAAAATAAGTCGCTCTAGCGGAGCGATGAAGTCAAACCAGGTTTTTTCTCCGTTAAATACTTTAGCAATGTATTTCCCAAGCGGTATAGCCAGGGCAACTGTTGCCACGTACATGAAAATTATACCCAAGTATTCGGTGTTCATAAGATTTAATTTTTAATAGTTTAAAATTTTTCGGGTTTAAGAAGAACGTAAACCATGTACACAAACACGGCGACGGACACGATGAATAATGCGATCATTTGCTTTAGATTTTTTCGAAGTAATTGACTGTTTTAAAAAATATCCAGAATACGACTATGAAACATAGTACATAAGCGATAGTGAGAATAGTATCCATTTGTGATTGATTTTTATTTTAAAGTTTTGTGAGTTAAATAGTTAAAAACGCCCCCGTTACAAATAAAATGTAGATTATATCCCGTGCTGCCACATCCTGATCTTTAAATA
>JAICXZ010000712.1 GCA_025934475.1 Mucilaginibacter sp.
CCATCATTACAGTAACATTTCCTATTTTTGCACAAAGTATTGAGAATGGAAGCCGGAGAAAATTTACAGACCATCCTTCAAAATCCGAACCTGCCTGCCGATCTAAAGCGGATCGCCGAAAAGGTGTTAAAGAATAAGCGCATTACTTTCGACGAGGGCGTTTTGCTGTACGAGAAAGGCGAGCTGTGCTACCTCGGCGCCCTGGCCAATCATATCCGCGAAAAGCGTCACGGCGATAAAACCTATTTCAACCGCAATTTCCATATCGAGCCCACCAATCTTTGCGTGTACGACTGCAAATTCTGTTCTTATTCCCGCCTGATCAAACAGCGCTCGGAAGGGTGGGAGTACACCATGGACGAGATGCTGGATATGGTAAAGAAATACGATGGCGAGCCGGTTACCGAGGTGCATATCGTAGGCGGCGTATTACCCCAGTACGACGTGCCGTTTTACAGCGAATTGTTCAGTAAAATAAGGGCGCACCGTCCCGAATTGCACATCAAGGCATTGACACCCGTTGAGTATCATTACATATTTAAAAAAGCCAAAATAGATTACGCCACCGGCATGCGGATGATGTTCGACGCGGGGCTAGGCTCTATTCCCGGCGGTGGAGCAGAAATATTCCATCCCGAAATACGGGAGCAAATAGCAAAGGACAAGTGTACCGCCGATCAGTGGCTTGCCATACACGAGGAATGGCACAAGCTGGGCGCACGTTCTAACGCCACCATGTTATACGGCCATATCGAGCAATACTGGCACCGTGTACACCATATGGAAAGGCTGCGCCAGTTGCAGGATAAAACCGGCGGCTTCCAAACCTTTATCCCGCTTAAGTTCCGCAGGGAAAATAACCAGATGTCGCACGTACCGGAAACAAGTGTTATCGAGGACCTGAGGAATTACGCTGTCGCGCGGATCTATCTTGATAACTTCGATCATATCAAAGCCTATTGGGCAATGATCAGCCGTACCACCGCGCAGTTATCATTGAATTTCGGTGTGGATGATATCGACGGGACATTGGATGATACCACTAAAATCTACTCGATGGCCGGCGCTGAAGAGCAGCATCCTGGCATGAGCACCAAACAACTGGTGGAGCTGATAAAGCATGTGGGCCGGCAACCCATCGAGCGCGATACCCTTTACAACGTAGTAACCGATTATACCGACTTTGAATTCCCGGATGAGGTAAAACCGCAGTTTTATAAACTCCCGGTTATCAATTAATCATTTATGTCATTAGGTCACTTAGTCTTAATACGTTCGATGACCCGATGACCCAAAGACCCGATGACCCAATGACAAAAACCCTCTACATCGTCCGTCACGGGCAAACCGACCTTAATAAACGCGGCATCATCCAGGGCCGCGGCATGGATACCGATTTGAACGACGAAGGCCGCCGGCAGGCCCAATTATTCTTTCAGACTTACAAATCGGTTCCGTTTAATAAAATATATATCTCCAAGCTAAAACGCACCCAGCAAAGCGTTCAGCCGTTTATCGACATGGGCATACCTTACGAAAAGCTTTCAGGATTGGATGAGCTGGGATGGGGCGTGCATGAGGGTCAACCCGGAACACCCGAAAACAAGGCCGCCTTTATGCAGATCATGCGCGACTGGCTGTCCGGCGAGCTCGATAAGAAATTCGAAGGCGGCGAAAGCCCCAATGAAGTAAAGGAACGGCAGCTGGAGGCCATGAGGATCATCATGAGTCACCCCGAGGAAAAGACCGTATTGATCTGCATGCATGGCCGCGCCTTGCGGCTGCTGCTGTGCATCCTCACCAATAAACCGCTGACGGACATGGAGAACTTTCCGCACCAAAACCTGGTATTATACAAAGTGGTTTACGACGGAACTAAATATGAGATCGTGGATTTTAACAACGCATTACACCTGCAACACACCTGACTTTTGAAAAATATACGAATATCAGCGGTAAGCTATACCAACACAAAACCTTTTATATACGGCCTGCAGCATACGCCCATCATCGATAAGATCGATCTGAGTCTCGATACGCCCTCGGATTGCGCGCAAAAACTGGTCGACGATGTGGTTGATATCGGCTTGATACCCGTGGCAGCTGCGTTAAGCCTGCAGCATTGGGAGATCATTTCCGACTATTGCATTGGCGCGCTCGGGGCGGTCAACTCGGTGTTTATCTTCAGCAACTGCGAAATAAAAGATGTAAAAAAACTACAGCTCGACGCGGAATCGCGCTCGTCCAATAACCTGGCGCGTGTGCTGCTCAAAAATTACTGGAAAACCGAACCGGAATTAATTACCGATGCAGATGATTATGGTCGATCAACCGACCCCGACCTGGCTTTCGTACAGATCGGCGACCGCACATTTGGCAAAAAAGAGCAATACCTATTTGTTTACGACTTGTCGGAAGTGTGGCAGAAGTTTACCGGCCTGCCATTCGTATTTGCCGCCTGGATAGCCAACAAAACCATATCGGCGGAATTTATCGACGAATTTAACCGCTCTTTAAAATTCGGGCTCGACCACCGTGCCGAGGTGCTGACGGAGCTAACGGCAAGGAACGATTTCGATTTTGAAGATTACCTGATGCACAAGCTTGATTTCCGGCTAACCGAAGACAAAAAAAAGGCCCTTTACCTGTTCCTGGATTATATAAAGGCTCTTTAATGTGCGGATGCGCATTGACAGTAAATTTTAGTTCTCGTTAAACTAAACCCC
>JAICXZ010000452.1 GCA_025934475.1 Mucilaginibacter sp.
CTGGGCCGCTCTGGTACCGGTAAATCCGTATTGATCAAGATCATTTCAGGTCTGCTTCGTGCCGATAAAGGCGAAGTAAATGTGCTGGGCCATAATATGGACACCATTCCGGAAAAGGAATTACAGGAGTTGCGCATCAGGATTGGATTTTCATTTCAGAATAGCGCCTTGTATGATAGTATGACTGTGCGCAAGAATCTTGAGTTCCCCCTCGTGCGCAACCGCAAAGGCATGACGCGTAAGGAAATCAATAAAGCTACCGAAACAGTGCTTGATGCCGTGGGCCTGCTGCACACCATCAACCAAATGCCGGTAGAACTCTCGGGGGGGCAGCGCAAACGCGTGGGTATAGCGCGCACGCTGATATTGAACCCTGAGATCATGCTATATGACGAACCTACAGCTGGTCTTGACCCGATAACCTGTATCGAGATCAATGATCTGATCAATGAGGTTCAGCAACGGTTCAATACCTCATCTATCATCATTACGCACGACCTCACCTGCGCCAAAAGTACAGGCGACCGTGTTGCGATGTTGCTGGATGGGCAATTTCAGCGAGTGGGCACTTTTGACGAGGTTTTCGATACTAACGACGAACGCGTGAAGCCGTTTTTTGAATATAAATTTGTAGATTAATACCTATTTAAACTTACAACAGACCATATTTTTTATGGAAGACAACAGGAAAGCAATTATAACCGGCATATTTTTATCACTTGGCCTCGTAGTTTTTATTATCGGGGTATTCGCGCTTGGAGGATCGCAGAAAACGTTTTCCAAATCCATACATGTTAATGCGGTTTTCAGTGATATAAACGGGTTAAAATCTGGTAACGGCGTATGGTTCTCGGGTGTTAAAGTCGGCACTATAAGCAAAGTTGAATTCACAGGCATTGCGCGGGTATCTGTAAAGCTAACCGTTGATCAAGATGCTCAACAGTATATCCATACCAATGCCATGGTTAAACTCGGCTCGGACGGATTGATAGGCAACAAGATCATCATGATTGAAGGCGGCAGCGCTGACGCGCCGGTAGTAAAAGAAGGTGATACACTACGGGCCGAGAAAGAACTTACAACCGACCAGATCATGAAAACGCTGCAGGAAAACAACCAAAACCTGCTGGCTGTAACCAGTGATTTTAAAACATTGAGCCATAATATTCTGCAAGGCAAGGGTACATTGGGCGCTTTACTGGCCGATAGTAATATGGCGCAGCAATTGCGGAACGCCATGCGCAATCTGCAAACAACAACCCAGACCGCAGCTCAAATGGCCGGCCAATTGGATGCTTTCAGTAAAAAACTAAATACCAAAGGCGGTCTGGCTGATAACTTGTTAACAGATACGACCACATTTAATAAGATCAAGTCTGCGGCTTCACAATTGCAAAAAGCTGTTAACAACGCTAATTCGACGGTTGAGAATCTGAATACGGCAACAAAGAAGTTAACTACTACCGACAACGCATTAGGCGTATTGCTTAACGATCCGCAGGGCGCTGAGCAAGTAAGGACCTCGCTTAAAAATCTGCGCGAAAGCTCCATCAAATTAAACGACGACCTGGAAGCTGCCCAACATAACTTTTTGCTAAAAGGCTTCTTCAAGAAAAAAGCCAAGGCGCAGGCCGATAGTATAAAAAATGCCTCTGGGCACTAGGCCTTGTTGGAATGTTGCGAGGTTGGAAAGTTGAAAAGTTAGTTTAATTTTTCAATCTGTATACAACCTTCCAGCATTACAACGTTTCAACTTTACAACAAAAAACCATGAAACCCGGCGATAAAGTGATATGTGTGAATGCCAGCATCGACCCGGAAAAGGCGGAAGAGATACGGCGCGATTTCGAGATATGGATCACCAAGGACAAGGAGTATACCATTCGCGAAATATTGGATAACAACGGTATTGTACCCGGCGTTCTGCTGGACGAGATACACAATTTCCCGAAATATTTTAAGCTGATAGACCGGATGCAGGAGCCTGCATTTGCCTTATGGCGCTTCCGTAAGCTGAACTATGCTTCGCAAAGTGAGGAAGAAATGCATGAGGAGGAATTGGTAGAGGTTGGCAGGCCGCCGATGCAGAATCCGGAGAAGACTACCTTCTAACAACTTTTCTGTCATGCTGGACATAGTGAAGCATCTTATCTGCAATGCATAATCGTTAATGCATGGCGGTTACCTATTTAGCTGAATAAGATTCTTCGCTATCGCTCAGAATGGCAAAACAAAAATAGCGATGAGCTTAAAATCCATCGCTATTAAATAAAGCCTGAAATTATTCGTTATTCGATTCTATTATCTGCACCATTATCCTTTTTCTTAGGCTCATCCTTCTGTTTAGCGCTTTCGGCCTGAAGCTTTTTCAGCATCTCGTTACCGATAAGGGCGTCGATCATACCGTTGCCTTCGCCATTTTTACCGCTAACCAAAATCTCTGGAACCAGTTTGATATGGTTGCTGGCCAAAGTTTCGGCCACACGAACGATGGCGTACTGCTCTGAACCCATGGCCTGGGTTTTCTGCTTGGTAACTTCGGCTTCGGCCAAACCAATGGCTTTGATCTTTCCGGCTTCGGCTTTACCATTTACTTCAGTAGCATTAGCATCGGCAGTAGCGTTAACCGTCTTCACTTCGGCATCGGCCTTGGCGTTGATGGTTTTAACCGTAGCGTCGGCCTCAGCATTAATAGTCTTCGATTCGGCCTCACCTTTGGCAGCAGCAACTTTTGAAGCCGCCAACTGCGTATTGATCTCAACCTGTCGGGTCGATTTAACAACCTCAGGCTGCATGTCGGCGCCGGCTTTGGCGCTTTCAAATTCCTTACGTTCAACTTGTGCGTTACGCTGTATCTCGTAAGTCGTTTTTTCCTCCTCGGCTATTTTACGGTCGGTTAAGGTTTTCATCAATGCTTCCGGCGGAACAATATCACCAATCAGTGTATCCACGCCTTCAACGTTGTAAGCACTCAATACCTCGCTTATCTGCGCTTTAGCATCTTCCTGGCGCTGCGAACGGTTCGTTAAAAACTCTATAACACCGCTTCTTTGCGCCGAGTTACGGAAATAATTGGCGATAGTAGGCTCCAGCACCTGCGATACAAGGTTTTTCATATTACCGAAACGGGCGATCACTTTTGGTGCTTCGTTACGCGGTATGTGGATGATCTGCGATACGTCCAGATTGAAGGTAAAACCATCTTTTGAACGTACGCTGATCGTACACAAATTCTTATCCAATTCGTGCGACTCGGTGCGGCTATTTGCCCAGTTCAGCACGATGTTGGTTGTAGGCACCACTTCTACCGCGTGCGTATAAATGTTAACCGGGTGCTTACCGGGATCGAGCGGATCATTCCAAACACCTTTTTCGTTTTTGGCCACAATGTTACCATGCTTAAAAGCAAGGCCGCTGGTATCTTGCCCTTCCGGACCAACGAAGGAGTTAACCACACCTACAAAACCGATCGGGATGTGCATCATATCCACCTGTTCAACAGTTACAAACCATGGATTCAGGTAATAGGTACCAGCCAGTATCACGTCTTCCTGCAAACCTTTGCGGCCGCCGGCTGTGATAAACGCGATCGGGTCCTGGAAGTTTTTATGACCAGATACCGAGCTGCCGGCAATCTCACCTTTGTCCAGTGGTTCACCGTCGAGCGTCGTTACGATACCAACCTTGTTTTCGTGCACCTGTGTTATAGGCACCATTTCAATTTCAAACAAAAAGTTGTTGATACGATAGCTACCGGGCGTTAAAAACGCAGCCTGCGGGCCTCTTTGACCTTTATTATCTAAAAATGCGATAGCGTCCTGGAATTTGTCACACTCTACGGGTTTACCCAGCACACGGCCGGTATCCATTGATACACCGTCCTTTGCTTTTACCAGCCCCAGTCTACCTTGTTCAATAATGGTAAATGGCGCCATAGTGATAGAATACTGCCAAGGCCACATGCCCCAGTAAAGCCCAGGAGCCAGCGCTTTGGCCTGCATACCGGCTTCGCCATTGGTGGCGATAATGCGCCCGTCGGGAAGGCGTTTGTTGCCCGAGAGCACATACTTTTTAACAACC
>JAICXZ010000650.1 GCA_025934475.1 Mucilaginibacter sp.
CGAAATGCCCTTTCCGGCGATTTTGCCTACAAGGTGCGAAAACTAAATGAAGTTACTTCTGTACTGGTTGAGCCCAGGAAACCGGCCAGCAATAAAGGACTTATTTGGATTCTGTGGGGCACTTTAGTACTGGCTATAGCCAGTACAGGTTATGCTCTATGGTCAAACGATGCCGATTTCAAGACTTATGTTGAGCACATTAACCCCGAATTTTACTACTTTCTTGGGGCGGGTTTCATTTTTGCAATGATTGATGGAGCAATCGGCATGTCTTATGGCGTTACCACCACAACATTCTCTCTGACAAGAGGTTTTACTCCTGGCGTAGCCAGCATGGGTGTTCACCTTTCCGAAGTGATGAGTAATGGCATTGCCGGCTGGATGCATTATCGCATGGGTAATATCAACTGGAAATTATTTAAGATGCTGGTGGTATGGGGTATTCTCGGTGCTTTCTTAGGTGCCTTTATCCTGGCAAAACTTGAAGATTATAGCAAATACACGAAGCCATTCATATCTGTATATACTTTGGTGCTGGGTATAATCATATTGAGAAAGGCATTTCAGACTGGACGAAAACGTACGAGCGGCAAGATCAAAAAGATTGGCCTTCTGGGTTTTGGGGGCGGCTTTATCGATGCTGTTGGTGGCGGCGGTTGGGGTTCGATCGTGTTATCGAGTTTGATAGCGGGCGGGCGTCATCCGCGTTTTTCACTAGGTACGGTAAAACTTTCGAGATTTTTTGTGGCTATTGTAAGCTCGACTACGTTCGTCATTATGTTGATTCAACATGGGACGCGTTGGGAACCAGTGGCTGGCCTCGTGATCGGCAGCGCACTGGCATCGCCTATTGCCGCAAAAATATCGAATAAACTGTCGGCTAAGACGCTCATGGTGACCGTTGGTATAATCGTCATCATTGTAAGTGTGAACAGTCTTTACAAGTTTTTGACTAAGTTATAAAATGACCGCATTAGAGAATATAAAGCAAGATATTAAGGGACTGGAACCTGTGGAGGCGCTGGCTCTGCTGGCAAATAAATTTCCGGGGCAGATCGTATTTTCGAGCAGTTTTGGCTGGGAGGACCAGGTGATCACGCATATGATTTTCACCAACGACATCCCAATCAAGATTTTCACGCTCGAAACCGGTCGCCTGTTCCCTGAGACCTATTATGTGTGGAACCGCACTATGGAGATGTACGGCAAACCGATCCACGCCTACTATCCAAATACCGAGTTGGTGGAGGCCATGGTGAATGCGAAAGGCCCGAGCAGTTTTTATGAGTCGGTTGAGAATCGTAAAGAATGTTGCCATATCCGCAAAGTTGAGCCTTTAAGACGCGCGCTTGCGGGCAATAAAATTTGGGTGACCGGCATCCGCGCTGATCAGTCGGCCAACCGTCAGCACATGCACAACCTGGAATGGGACGAACAAAATAATTTGATTAAATTTCACCCGATTTACGACTGGACACTCGAACAGGTAAAAGAATATATCAGGATACATAACGTGCCTTATAACACACTGCACGACAGGGGTTTCCCAAGCATAGGCTGCCAGCCTTGCACACGCGCCGTACAGCCGGGCGAAGATTTCCGGGCCGGCCGCTGGTGGTGGGAGGACCAATCGAAAAAAGAGTGTGGACTACATGAGGCAGCAAAATAATGACTGAATTATAGAATTCTTGAATTATCGGGTAAAAGCTAGAATTCAATAATTCAGTAATTCAATAAATCAATAATTGAATACATGAATAAAGATCAGTTGGATTATTTAGATGAGTTGGAGGCGGAAGCCATTTACATCCTTCGCGAGGTTGCCGGGCAGTTTGAAAAGCCTGCACTTTTGTTCTCTGGCGGTAAGGATTCTATTACGCTCGTGTACCTGGCGCTGAAGGCGTTTCGTCCGGGCAAATTTCCTTTCCCGCTGGTACATATTGATACGGGCCACAATTTTGATGAGGCCATCCAGTATCGTGACCAGTTGGTCGAGCGCATTGGCGAAAAGCTGATCGTAGGTCACGTACAGGATGATATTGACGCCGGCCGTGTGGTTGAACAAAAAGGCAAAAATGCCAGCCGTAACCAGTTGCAAACGGTTACCTTATTAAATACCATTGCCAAATATCAGTTTGATGCCTGCATCGGCGGCGCACGTCGTGATGAGGAAAAAGCGCGGGCGAAAGAACGCATCTTCTCAGTTCGCGACGAGTTTGGCCAATGGGATCCAAAGCGTCAGCGTCCGGAACTATGGAACTTATACAATGGTAAGATCCATAAGGGCGAAAACGTTAGGGTCTTCCCTATCAGCAACTGGACTGAAATGGACGTTTGGAACTATATTCGCCGGGAAAACATTCCGTTGCCGTCTCTTTACTTTGCACACGAACGTGATGTAATAACCCGCAATGGCGTTTACATGGCTGCGTCTCCGTTCCTGAATTTGGATGATGAAGATGTGATCGAACGCAAAAACGTACGTTTCCGTACCGTGGGCGACATGACCTGTACCGCCGCGGTTGAGTCGTACGCACACGAAATAGACGATATTATTAACGAAATAGGATCCTCCAGGATCAGCGAACGCGGCGCCCGCATGGACGATAAAGTAAGCGAAGCCGCCATGGAAGAACGTAAGAAAGGAGGATATTTCTGATGTCGGATTTCGTCCGCTAGCTGATCGAATTTAGAGGAATTGCACCGCTAAGACGAAATCAGAAACCGAAATGATAAATCCGAAATTGAACATCCGAAATTCGAAATTAAAAAAATGAATATTCTAAAATTTTTAACTGCCGGTAGTGTTGATGATGGTAAAAGTACCTTGATCGGCCGTTTATTATATGACAGTGAGGCCATCCTGCTCGACCAACTCGAAGCATTACAGCGTTCGAACCGTAAAAATGACGATGGCACAATCGATCTTGCTATTCTTACTGACGGCCTAAAGGCCGAGCGTGAGCAAGGTATTACCATTGATGTTGCTTATAA
>JAICXZ010000666.1 GCA_025934475.1 Mucilaginibacter sp.
AACCTGAACGTGAGTGAACGTTTCCCCGATGGTGGGCCTAATGCAGGCAGTTCAATTACCATGAAAGATGGAAAATTCGCGATGAATGCGTACGGCGGTTTGGGTGTTTATGATGATCGCCAAACCAATTTTTCTAATAGCCAGCAAAGCTTCGGAAATGATGCAACACTGCTCGATCAAAATGGCTATAAACACAACAACAACCGGAATGGCTATATCGGAACTGAGCTAAGCTATGAAGTCGATTCGCTGCATTTGTTATCCGGGCAGTTTAGTTACAATGGCTACCATAACGATGGCGCCAGTTTTCAATCGTCCTTACTTACCGGAGCTTCGGGTGTTCTACAGGGCTACGATATCAATAACGATAATAACAGCCATGGCCACGGAGGCGACGCTTCTGTCAATTACCAGTTAGGGTTTAAAGCCGATAAAAACAGATTGCTAACCTTTTCATACCGGTATGCCGGCTATAAAAGCAATGCGTTTAGTGCACTCAGCCTTGCCAATGAGGTCAATTACGCGACACCTGATTATCAGCAGCCCAATAGTGCCAGCACTTCCGAACATACTTTCCAGGTGGATCTCAATTATCCCGTTAAAAAGGTGATGATCGAAGCCGGCGCAAAAGCCATCCTGCGTTCCGACCGTAGTAATTCACAATACCTGCAAATTGATTCTGCTTCAAATCAATACCAGCCTGTTGCAGACCTGGCCAACCAGTTTTATTACACCCAGGATGTTTACAGCCTGTATAACTCCTACCAGTTCAATTTGCAAAAATGGAATTTCAGCGCGGGGCTTCGGGCGGAAGAAACGGTAATTGATGCGCACTTTTTATCAAGCAACTCTTCGGTAAGTTCCAACTATTTAAATGTTGTACCCTCAATATCAATCAATCATCCACTGGGTTCCGGAGGTTTGGGCCTGGCCTTCAATCAACGTATCCAGCGGCCGGGCATCTATCGTTTGAATCCTTTTGTTGATCGTTCTAATCCCAATTTCGTCGTAACCGGTAACCCGCGATTAAAGCCTAACGCCGTGAATGCCGCACAGCTAAATTATAGTACAGGCAATTCAGGGAAGGTATCCTTATTTGTAGCAACCGACTACATCTTTGTCAATAATTTTACCGTCCCGGTAACAAATTTCGATCCTGCGACGCAGATCACCACTGTCACTTATCAGAATTCAGGACACGGTCACGGGATGGATTTTATATTTAACCTGAACTATAACGTTACCCCGAAATACAGCATCAGCTTTAACAGCAACTCAACCAAGTTTTCGCTGACCCAGGCCGGTGATAATACTGCGGCTGCTTCACTGGACCGCTGGATGACAATGGAAGAGTTATCTAGCTCGGTAAAGCTGGATAAGGGCTGGAGTTTTAATGCCTCAGTGAGATATAATGGCCTGGCACCTACTTCGATACAAGGCTATACCAGCGCCTATTTCAGCTCGAATGTGGGTTTAAATAAAGAGATCGTGCAGCACAAGCTTTATTTTGGCATGTCGGTAAATAATCCGTTCACCAAATTCAGGAACATCGTCAATACAACCAATGGCCCTGATTTTGTTGAGAATAATATTAACCAAGCCTATTTCCGGTCGGTTAGCGTGAGCTTAAATTACAATTTCGGAAAGCTGAATGGCGATGTGAAGCGGAGCCGCAAGAGCATCAATAACAACGACTCGAACAACAATAAGGGGCTGTGAAATGCCCGCTAAACAAAAAGACCCGCTAAATCAGCGGGCCTTTTTCTATCTGTTGTCCTCACAAACAACAATCAATTTACTTTACAGCATCAACAACTGCTTTGAAAGCATCTGGATGATTCATCGCTAAGTCAGCTAAAACCTTACGGTTCAGGCCGATTTCTTTTGCGGCAAGCTTACCCATCAATTGTGAGTAAGAAATACCGTGCTGACGAGCACCTGCGTTGATACGCTGGATCCATAAAGCTCTGAATTCTCTTTTTTTGGTTTTACGGTCGCGGTAAGCGTACTGTAAACCTTTTTCAACGGTGTTTTTTGCGACGGTGTAAACCTTACTGCGTGAGCCATAATAACCTTTGGCTAGGTCCATCACCTTTTTCCTGCGTCTTCTCGACGCTACTGCGTTAACTGAACGTGGCATCTTTTTTCTTTTTTGGTAGTGAGTGTCAGTTTACTAACTGATCTTTCATACTCTAATACCTGGTTTTAAACTCTGTTAATTACTTCCCGATAGCAAGCATACGCTTTACATTGCCCATATCAGCATCAGAAACGAGGCTGGTGTGAGTCAGGTTACGCTTACGTTTGGTCGACATCTTGGTTAAGATGTGGCTTTTGTATGCGTTCTTTCTTGCAATTTTACCGGTTCCAGTAAGCGTGAAACGCTTTTTAGCACTGGAATTGGTTTTCATTTTTGGCATAACCGTGTTTATCTATTTTATTTAATTAATTCTTCTTTTAAAGTGAAAGGTTAAAGGCGAAAGGTTAAAACCTAATCACTAATAACTAATCATCAATCTCTATTTCTTAGCGCCTTTTGAAGCTACGGTCAAAAACATCCTTTTGCCTTCAAGCTTTGGCAATTGTTCTACTTTACCAACCTCTTCCAATGCCTGTGCAAAACGTAGCAGCAATATTTCACCCTGCTCCTTGTAAACTATCGCACGACCTTTGAAATGAACGTAGGCCCTAACCTTTTCACCAGCTTCAAGGAACTTAATAGCATGTTTCAATTTGAAATCGAAATCATGATCATCTGTATTAGGCCCGAAGCGGATCTCCTTGATAACCGTTTGTTTCGAATTGCTCTTAATCTCCTTCAGCTTTTTCTTCTGTTCGTAGATAAACTTATTATAGTCAATTATCTTACAAACCGGAGGAACAGCGTTTGGTGATATCTCAACAAGGTCCAACTCCTGTTCCCTGGCCATGGCTAA
>JAICXZ010000349.1 GCA_025934475.1 Mucilaginibacter sp.
CTGATGAAACGTAGGTGAATACATCAGGCAACAGATTTTTTATCTCTGCGTCGTACAAACAGGTCGAATCCATGTCGGTAGCAGCATCAAAAATACTTCTTGATGAAAACACACAATCAGCCTCCATTTTATTGATATCGATATTGCCATCGCCAAGCAACGCCGTTAAAAATGCCCTGAACCAGGTATTGCCGCTTTTTGGATAAGAAGCCAGCCAGACAATTTTTTTTTGTGCGAAGTTTTGTCCGGTCATATTATCTTTCATCACGCAAATTTGCTTCAATCAAAGCTATCACTTCATTGAGTGTATTTTCGCCTGGTATCCTGTTTACCAAATATACCTGTACACCGGCCGCTAGTTTACTTGTGGCCATAAAATGATGGGCTTTTTTTTTCATCCCATTTATTTGCACGTAGCTGTAAGTATTCTGCTGCAGTGCGCTAAAGGCCTCTATAGTGCCTAATTTTTTTATTTCAACCTGCCGTGCCTGCGAATAGGCGTTCAATATAAATACCCGTTTAATAGGGGTGGACGCTGTTTCATAATTATCATGATAGAAACGACCGAACTTAGCCAGGTTAGGGCGTAGCCTGGTATTGTTATCAGGCGGCTCCAAACCAATTTTTGCAAAACTATCTGCCCAAAGGTTAATCATGGGGTATGAAGGGATGGCCATTGTCGTTTTACTATTATTGTCTGCTGTTTTTAAAACACAAACGTCATCTGAAAATACTTTATAACCCTTCTGCTGCAACATTGTGACCACAGTTGACTTACCCGCACCCGTATGCCCGCAAAACAGCACAACACCTTCATTATAATAAACGCCCGAAGCATGCAGCAGTATGTTGTTGCGTTGGTGCAACACGGCAGCCATGGCATTGCTTAGTGCAAAAAATCGAATGCTTTTCTCATCAGCGCCTTCCTGCGGCTGTATGCATATTTCATTGCCATTGGCTACATAATAGTAAGCCACGTTAACAACATTTTGCAGGTATTCTTTTGAACTCATCGACACGTTGACTTTCTGCATCACATCGTCGCCTGATAGTTGCCGGGGGGAATTTCCTACGCTGATGGTAATGTCGGGCGAATCAAAATCTGCCGGTAAAAACTCAGGAAATTCTATTTCAGAAGCGATATTAAGGCCAAAGCCCCAGTAGTTATACATTAATAAACCTTTTGCTTGTTGAAATTATGCATTATCCTCAAACATCGATAATACAATTTGAACATTTAAAAATGGAGCAGTGCCCTGGTTCTCTTTAACATCTATCCCAACCCCGTCCTTTTCATATAATCACTCGAAAACACGGCCATAGCTTCAGGTGTCATCAGTGTGCTGCGGCATTGCAGCCATTTATCTACCACGTCATCGCCGTACATGGTGCGGACCAGGGCGGGAGTGAAGTTGTTCATTTGTCCCCAATGTAAGGTATAGGCTATGCCGCGAGCGGACAGCTCGTTCCAGATTCGGTTATAATAATCCTGCGTGCGGTCATTGGCGGCGGCGTTGAATTCTATTGTCGTTGTGACAGGGAACTTAGTAAAGCCCAGCATAGCCGAAGATTGTTTCACCCATCGAAAAGAGATCACCCCGGTATAAACGTCAATTTCCGGGCTTAGCGAGAAAAGCAGGTCAAGTACGGTGCCGGCGTCTTTTGTATCTATACCGAGTTCCATGCTATAAGCTATCCCTTTATTTATGGTAGTAGAAAACGTACCGCCGGGAGTCATCACCGCAGGCAGATCACCAGGTTTGTCCACACTGATAGAACTGGAAAGCAGTACCCCGACCAAGTGACTTACAATTGCACCGGGGAGCATTTCTGTAAGTGTTCCAACAATACCCAGCAAGCCTTCTCCCGGCGCAAGCTCATCACCGGTAATGGCTGGATTCTGGAAGCCGGGCGGGCAGTCGCGCTTATAAATCGTCTTTGCGTAGCCCGCCGTCGAGTCGTGGGGATTAAATATCACTTCGAAATGCCAGGGAATTTCGCCGGCCGGGGTCAAATTGAGTTGGCTGAAGTCGGCGGTCGACATGGCTTGTTTTAGCGTAGCATCGTTGGTGATTTTAAAACTATGGGTTTCCAGCAAGTATATAGGATCAGTTTCTATCATTAACGCTGCTACGATGCCGAAACTTCCAAAGCTTACCAAAGCGGCGTTGAACAGATCGTCGTCTCTCCTGATGGTAACGCCAAGGCTCGCCGCAAACTCATCCGTAATAACCGGGTAAGAAGCGCGTTCGAGCCATATCGACTGATCGGGACCGGGGATAAGATGAATGCCAACAACATATTCTGTCATCGAACCATATTGAAAGGCCGACCCATGGGTGCCCGTTGCAACAGCGCCCGCAATGGTTTGCCCGTTACTTGCGCCCGAGGTTTTGAGCGCTCTGCCATTAAATTCGACATACCGGTTTAATTCCTGGATAGAGACGTCGCATTGGACCAAATATAATCCGGTCACATCCTCCGGGTAGGATGGCACTACCTGGTCTGGTTTCATTTTCCAGTAGTTGCCAAGCGTATCGGTACTTAGCAGCCAGCCCTGCGTATAGGCTACATCAGATAAGGACCAGGTGCCGCCAACCACGCGCAACTGTTTGCCTGCTGTCAGTGCATCTCTGAACACTTCCTGCAATGCAGCAACCGAAGCTACCATGTCCTGGATGATAAAGGTTTCATCCGAATCTTCGGGTGCGTCGATATTGTAGAACCGTTCATAGGGCCCGCTAAAATTTTTATGATTGTTGATCCAGGTTCCGTTCAAAATGAAATTAACTGTGGCATTTCGGCTGTCGGGCATGGCTATGGCGCTAAAGGTTAACGGGAAACACTAATGGAGCACATTTTTATCGCTGCAATACCAGGTTACGGTTACCGGGCAGTATATCCCTAAAGTGAAAAAGGTAACTACTTTCTGACCAAAGGTGGTGGTAGCATCTACTGTATGCAGTCCGTTGGGACAATCGGGTTTATTGACAATGCCGTTCCAAAGGCCCCAGGCCCACCGGTTTACATGCTGGGTTTGGGGCTGGCCTATACCTTGCCCTTGCTTATTGGTCACTTCGAGGGTGGTGGCGCAGCCGGTGCCAAGCAGCATGATCAGCACGGTGGAATAGGTAATTATCTTTTTCATAAGTGTAAGGCGTGAACGAGGTTTTAATCAGACCCGGTAGATGTAATTTTAACCGATTGGTTATAAATTACTTATATAGTATTAAGGTAATGGTTTTTTGTGAGGTCTGCAACCCGTGAAATCACCCTTTCTGCACTAAGATTTTTCGCAGTTGTTTGTTTTTTGGAGCGCTCAGGATGGCTTCTCCGTTTGTAAAATTTAGGATGATAAGATGCTTGTTTTAGCTTGCCGCTAAAAGGAAAGTATTTGAGATATAAGCATTCCGGCAACATTATTATAAACTCCATAATGATTGAGATAAGTAATCTCGCCTTAATTCTGTAAAATTGTGAAGCACTTATCGCTAAAACACCTGCTGCGTTTTGCTGTTCCTAGTATTATTGTTGCCGCTCAAACTAACTGGCTAACCGATTTTTTTATTTTTCTGAATGAAACAAAAACCGCTTGACACGTTAAATAACGATGAATTCAAGCTCGCTGCCGATCAATTGCCAATATTGGTTTGGATGTGCGATCGCGATAATTCCTACTGTTTTTTTAATTCGGCCTGGTTGACCTTTACCGGTCGCAAAGCAAACCAGCCGGGTGATGCCTGGGCGGAAAGCGTAAAGCCTGAAGATATGCGTCACAGCCTCGACAGTTACCAGGCGGCAATTGAGGCGCGCGCAGCATTTCAAAGGATTTACCGGTTAAAACGTCACGATGGTAAGTATTGCTGGATAGCCGAACAGTGTCAACCCCGCTATCACGCGGATGGCACATTTGCAGGTTATGCCGGATACGGGGTCAATGTGGGTGAGTTGCTGGAAGATCCGCGATTAGAGAGTAACATATCGGGCGTCGAGTCAGCGTTGCGGGAAAGTAACCTCAACGAGGAATTGGCGGCGACAAATGAGGAACTGAGCGCCGCTAATGAGGAATTGATGGCTACCAACGAAGAATTACAACTGGCGCAGGGAAACCTGAACCAATTGAATCGCGAACTGGAAAACATCGTGGCATTACGCACAAAAGCGCTAACGGAGAGCCAGGACAAGATTGCTGCGCTAAACGAAGAGTTGACGGCAGCTAACGAGGAACTCAGCGCAACTAATGAAGAATTAATAACAGCAAACGAAGAATTAGAAAGTAGCCGTGATGAAATCCTGAAGCGGGAAAAGCTGTTTAAATCCATTGCGGTAAATATTCCAAAGTCGGTAATCGTGGTAGTAGGGAAGGACCAGCGGTTTTTGGCAGTGGAAGGCGATCTGATAGAGAAAATGGGATTCAACGCGAAAGAATATATCGGAAAACATCCCTCGGAAGTTGTGCCGCCTGAAAGGTATAAAGCCAGTAAGCCTCTTTATGACCGCGTGCTGGCCGGGGAGCAATTTTCCGTTGACCGCAAAGGAGAAAATGGCGAGTACTACCGGGTCGAGCTCGTGCCGTTGCGGGACGAAGCCAATGAGGTGTACGCCGCGCTGATCCTGGCGCTTGATATTACCGATATCAAACAGGCGGAAGAGAAAAGCGCCAAGCTGGCTGCCATAGTAACCTCTTCGGATGATGCTATTGTGAGTAA
>JAICXZ010000683.1 GCA_025934475.1 Mucilaginibacter sp.
CAAGATGGCCACCACCAGCATATGCCACCGCGTGGGTACATTTAAAAAGGTCATCATCCACGAAGTGAACACCCCGGCGAGTCCCGAAAGGCTCCAGATGCCGTGAAACGTGGTGATGATGCTCTTGTCATAAAACTTCTGCACACTCACTGATTGTGTGTTCGTTGCAAGATTAAGAAGATTACGCGAAGAGCCAAAGAAGAACAGGATGACAATAAACATCCAATAAGCATTGGAATAGCCGACCAAAGCGAGCATCAGGTTAAAGGCTATAGCGCCGATAAGCATGATACCGTTACTGCTGAATTTTGATAGTAACCTGCTGGTGAAAGGTATGGTGACAAACAAGCCGATAGGCAGAGCGAATAATGCTGCACCTAATTGCGCCTTATCGAGATGAAGCTGTAGTTTCAGGTCGGGGATGCGCGATGTCCAGGTGGTGTAGCCAAAACCCGAGATAAAGAAAAATACGGCATTAGCGATGCGCATTTTCCGGGGAGTGAGGGCTTGGGCTGGTTGATCCACAGAGTATTTTAGAAACCCAAAAATAGGGAATTAGGCAGGACTTACGAAGTCTGCTGCAAAACTGTTATCTTGCTGATCAAATGACCGACAACCTGAATTTCACTTTATCCGGAAAGCAGAGGGCTACAATCCTTGTGGGGATCCTGCTGGTGATAGTGATTCCGCTTGGCTTATCCATATTGCTCCTTAATAGCGGCCTGAGCATCCTTGACAGGCTATTTTATTCGCGATTTATTTTCTGGGCCGAAGTGTTGATCATGCTGTTCTATGCCTATAAAGTCGAGGTGCGAAAGTTTTTGATATGGGATGAACAGCGGGTGGAGATCGGGTTTTTCATTGTTTCGGTGGTGATCCTGTATTTTATTGCTATAGCCTGTGGTATCGTGGCTAATATTCCTAAACTATTCGGCTGGCGCGACAATAACGCTTTACTTAAACGGCTATTTCCTCTGTTTGAGCATCGCCAATGGCTGCTGATCTTTGTGGCCTTTACAGCCGGGGTGACCGAAGAGCTGCTGATGCGGGGCTATGTGCTTACCCGGTTATCTCTGCTGGTCAAAAATCGTTATGTACCAATTATTGTATCGGCGCTGCTGTTCAGCGCATTGCACTACAGCTACAGGAGTTTGAAAGAATTAATATTTGCGTTCCTGATCGGGATAATCTATGGAGCTTTTTATCAGAAGTATCGCAATATTAAAGTGTTGATCATCGCACATTTTATGCTCGATGTTATCAACCTTGAAATAGGGAGCCATTTTTACAGGCTGATTAAATAAGTTGCAAAAAAAATAAAAACAGCTATTTGCTGAAACTATTTTGAACCTAATGTCTGAAAACCTAGATCTCACAATTGCCAAACGGCAGTATAATACCATTATTCTGGCCGGTGTTGGTATCGCTATTTTGTTTCGCCCAGTGATTGACACATTGGTACTATCTAAAAGCATTCTGCCTTGGTGGCGCTTAATGATCTCGACGGCGGTCACCTGGATTAGTCTGCCAGTGATATATCAATATGCGATAAAAGTTGAGAACAGAAAATTCCTGTTATGGGAGGAACGACGACGCAATATTCTTTTCTTTATTATCAGTATAATCGTTTTGTTCGTATTGGCTTTGATCGGCAATTTTGTTGCCAGTATTCCCCGTCATTTGGGGTTTCATGATGATTATACCGTTATAAAGTACTGGGATGCTATTATCAAGCAGAATAAAATCGCGCTTTTCTTTATTTGCATCAGTGCCGGAGCGACGGAAGAGTTGTTGATCAGGGGTTATGTATTGCCCCGGCTTTCTTTGCTTTTTAAATCGGCTTATGTGCCTGTGATCCTTTCATCATTAATTTTTTCAATACTGCACCTGGGTTATCGGAATCTGTCTGAATTGATATTTACTTTTCTTTTCGGCATTCTCTGCGCTATATATTACAAAAAGTATCAAAATCTTACAGTGCTCATTGTATTTCACTTTTTGTTTGATCTTATGGCGTTTTCGAGGTGATGATTTTAAAAATACTTGTAAATTTTAAAGCATTTTTATTGGTAGTATGAATATAGAAGTTGAATTATCAGAACAGGATATCGAGCAGTTTTACAAAGAATATGGCTTTGGTAGAAATTGGATCGGCAAAGCCGTGATCATATTTTTAATTGATCTAACAATATATGCTTATCTGCAAATATTTGTTGTACCAACAATTGTCATAAGCTTCATTTTATTCTTCCCTTTTTTTGTCATCCCTTATTATGTTCAAAGAGCGAAATTAAAAAGAGCATTTGACGGCGCCGTTTTTAAGAAGAAAATATACCGGCCGTTTGCAAGCGGCATCGAAATAAACGGTGAAGAAGGTGATGCATTTCTTCGTTACGAGTCTGTTAAGGTTGCGGGTAAAACATCTCGCTATTTATTCCTTATTTCGTCAGACGGTGATTATCATCTTTTACCGAAAAGATGTTTTCCGACGCTTTCGGAAGCTGATCGTTTTTTACAACTGGTGAGGAGCGGCATAGGCACCGTAAAGGGTGTCAAAATTAAAGAGCCATTTGCTTTTAAACCCATATACCTTGTTGGGGTGATTTGCCTTATACCCTTGATTGGTGCAATCGCAGGTGTCGTTTTGATCATATTGGGCATTGCTCATTATAAAGACCGCGTATTTGTTTTTATAGGCGCCTTCGGAATAATTTTTACGGTGGTTGTATATGGTTCACTTTTCTATTTTTCGCAGAACTCAGACCTTGCTAAAAGCGGATTTGCTCAAATGGCACAAAGTGAGATCAACGACTTAGTAAAAGATATCGAGTTTTATAAAATGCAGCATGGTACATACCCGGACAGTCTGAAACAACTA
>JAICXZ010000830.1 GCA_025934475.1 Mucilaginibacter sp.
CATGCTATCAAAACCCTGCTGAAAGGCGGTGGCAAAGAAGTCGTAATATTTAAAGATACCCAGGATGCCCAAGTTGTTTATGACGCTGAGCCACAGAAAAAGCTTTGATTTTCGAGGGTCTTTGGATGCAACGCCAAAGCCATATAAGTAGTCGAGCCCGGTAGAACCGGCAAGCAGTATCAGAAATTTCCAGCTCCACCAACCGTAGAAGAAGTAGCTGGCAATCAGGATAAGTAAATTTTGCTGCTTATGATTTTTGCCGAATACGAACCAGTATAAATTGAAAACAATAAATAGGAATATAATGAATTCGTAGGAGTTAAAAAGCATCCTTTGTTGTGATATTTATTTAATGGCTAAGATAGAATCATTTTTTGGAAAGTAGCCCATCTAATAACTTCCCGATCACTATACAGCGGTTTTTACGAAATTGTTCTATGATTATGTTCGATTTATTGAAAAAATAATAAAAGGAGGCTTTTGGGGCAAAAAGAAAGAAATAAATTAAACTGATTTTAAGCTGTGGGTTAAATGGAGGTTTATTTCAATGTATTTTAACTAAAACGTTATAAATAATCATTAGCATACAATGCTCTGGAAAAACAAGCAATACCTGTTGTTATACATTAGCATTAGCGAGGTATTCAGCCAAACCTTTGATTACAAATGGCAGTTGATCAACATACATCGATTGAAAATTTCGCCATTCAAGGATGATTTTATTTCCGGGATCTGTTTTATCTCCGAATCCACCAAAAGCCCTTAGCTCATCTTTCTGAGCCTGCGTGCCAGGAAAGTGTTTTTTTGTAATCAGGTCTTTACCCTGCCACCGGCCCCAAAATTTGCCAGGGATTGGAACGACGCTTTCTGCCCAATTACCTATCGTTACACCAGTAAGCGACTGGCCGGCCGATGAATAAGTAGCGGGGAAGACGTCATCACCTAATTTCAGCGGTGGCTTGGCAATCTGATTAATGGTTGATAAAAGTGCACTTGCAAAAGAGCCTTTTTCCAAGTAGATGCCAGCTTCATCGCATATCATTTTAAGAATCTTGCTATAGTCCGTTCGCGCAAGGAATTGAGCCTGACCGCTCATAGCTAATTGGCCATGCATATTCAGCGGAACTTCCGCCATTAACGTCACAACCGCGGCGAGCGCGCCCCTTACTTTTCCCGTTAATCCTTTTTTATAATCATCCAATTCGGTTACAAAACCATCTACGGCTCCTAAGGCTGCCTGAAATATCGGTTGTTGTAGTGCTCCACTCGGAGCATACGCCTGGTAGTTAAATGCGTAATCCTGATATACGCTGCCGCCTTGAGCGCCATCGTCCCGTTTTGGCATTGCAGATCCTGAAACCACTTTGGCCAGCGACTTCAGGTTAACTCCACCAGTCATCTGCAATTGCCCCGCAATATCCTTAAAACCCTTGCCGCGTTGTGGTTCAAAGACATCATTCGGACTACCGCCATTTAAACCCGGTACTTTTGACGCTTGAACCTTCCCCTGTCCGACGGAGGCTGCGACGATTCGCTCTAAATCCAGAGAAATAAACATTGCGACCTTATCGAGATTGCTTAAGTCGTTTTGGTCGGTTTCGTCAAATTGGTCAGTCACAAATTCCAGCTGAGAACCGTCGCTGTTGATATCAGCCGTAATGTTATATCCCAGTTCTCTTGTTAAAATAGCGCCCTTGGCATGTGGG
>JAICXZ010000308.1 GCA_025934475.1 Mucilaginibacter sp.
ACTTCGTCGGACGTAGACTTACAGCCTGTTATGAAGCGGGGAGCAATTATCGCAGCCGAAATAATAGATGCACTGGTTAAAAACTGTCGTCTGTTGATACTCATGTTATTTTCTCTTTTCATGATCAGGATGCGGTTGCAGGATAGAATAAATATAGGCTAAAATTGCTGATCCAACTCAATATCGCTCACCCCTGTACCGGGTGAGAGCCACTGCTCGAGACAAGCAGCAGATGAACTGTTGTATACTAAACTTTCCGGCGATACCTCATTTTATACCAATGCCCTGCATGAGCTCAATTGGGCAACCTATTCAGTTGATGTTGATGGGAAAAACTGCTTCCCGTTTGATGAGCCCTGGCTCACCGATGGCTACGGCGATTACGTTCGCCATTATCTGAGGGCAATGGATACTTATCCATCCCTCGCGCCGGCACAGGATCATATTTTGTCATCCACGTCGGTCATACAGCAGGTTGATTATAAAGGCTTTTTTAAAAAGTTTATCTATTTAAATTTCAATGCCGATACCAACAAGGTTCGTTTATTTTATCGTGCTTTTGATAATAATGGTACCGAGCGCATCCGCATGAAGACAAAGCCATCGGCAGTATTGCTCAACGATAAGGCGATAAACGAGACTTCAGATGGTGGGGGCTATTCGTGGACTGCCATGGCAGATGGTGGTCTTCTAACCGTTCGGCGGAAAGACGGCGACAAGGTAGTTGTGATGGAATAATTTTGCGTTACAGGCTTTTCAGGTAAGCAATAGTAACCGGTATCTGCTCCGCATGATTCGGGCTTTCGTCCTCTATGAAATAGTGTTTAATGCCAACCGCTTTTGCTGCTTTTAATACTTCCGGAATATTGATCTGCCCGGTACCCAATGCTACGTCATTTTTAGTATCAGTACCGCCGGTAAGGTCATTAGCGACGTCTTTGCTGATATCTTTCAAATGCATCAGCTTCCAACGGCCTTTGTATTTGTAAAGTAGTTTCGCTGGATCGGCGCCACCGTGGAAGGTCCACATCATATCCATTTCGAAAGAGACATATTTGGGATCTGTATTTTTGACAATGTAGTCGAACAGCGTGCCATCTTCATAAGGGCCCAATTCATAACCATGGTCATGATAGCAAAGAGTGATGCCGTTTTCGCTTAGCGTTTTGCCAACCTGGTTGAAATCATCAACAGCTTTTATTGCATCATCAATGGTAAAAGTTTTGCCGTGCGGTATCCACGCCACCATAATGTATTTGCATCCGAACAGCTTAGCCAGTTTTATAAATTGCTCTGGATCTTTGGTGATCTCACCATAGTCTGCACCCATCGATGGCATGCTGATACCGCGCTCATTCAGCATTTTTTTGAAGTCTTCGGGAGCAATATTTTTCGGATTGGGACCTTCCATCTCAGTTATTCCCAACGATTTGATGGTATCGAGCGTAGTCGCCACGTTTATAGGGAAGCTATTGCGATAGGTATAAGCCTGGACGCCTATCGGAGCAATAAACAAGGGTTTTTTACCCTGACCAATGGCACTTACCCAACCAAAAAGCAAAAGAATTTCGCAAACTAGAGCCGTTTTTTTCATCCGAAAAGTGAATTGACAGGGGTAAAAATAGCTGAATAATGCCGCAATCAATAATTCAATAAATCATTAAATCCATAATTGATATTAATGCATTTTAATGACACTGTTAATTCTGAGTTTCAACATTTAGTTCGTACTTTTGCGTGCTCGTTCCCGATCATGAGTGACCAGATAAAACATGAATGCGGTGTGGCATTTATCCGCCTGCTAAAACCGCTCTCTTACTATCAAAAAAAATACGGCACTGCGCTGTACGGATTAAACAAACTCTATCTCTTAATGGAAAAACAACATAACCGCGGCCAGGATGGCGCCGGCGTTGCTACCATTAAGCTGGATATTGAACCAGGTAAACGCTATATCAGCCGCCACCGTTCAATGGCATCCAATGCGGTTGCCGATATCTTTGAGTATATCCAGAAAAAGTTTGCCGACATCCAGAAGGAAACTCCCGAAAAGATGAACGATGCCGAATGGCTGAAACAAAACGTCAGCTTTACCGGCGAGGTTTTATTGGGCCACCTGCGTTATGGAACACACGGAAAGAATAGTATCGACAATTGCCACCCTTTTCTGAGGCAGAACAACTGTCAGACCCGTAAACTGGTTATAGCAGGTAACTTCAACATGACCAATGTGGATGAGTTGCTTCAGCAGCTATACGACCTTGGCCAGCATCCTAAGGAAAAGGCCGATACCGTAACCGTGCTTGAAAAGATTGGTCACTTTTTGGATACCGAGGTTCAGGGATTGTTCGACCAATATAAACGCGAGGGTCTGGACGACAACGTTAAGATCAGCAAGCATATAGCCCGTGATCTCGACGTAGCTAAAATTCTGCACAAATCGGCCAGAAACTGGGATGGTGGTTATACCATCGCTGGTATCTTCGGTCATGGCGATGCCTTTGTGATGCGTGATCCGGCAGGTATCCGGCCGGCATTCTATTTCGCTAATGACGAAGTCATTGTCGCTGCCTCCGAACGCCCTGCTTTGCAAACAGCGTTCAATATCCCGATCGAAGAGATTAAAGAGATTCAGCCAGGTCATGCGCTGATCGTTAAAAAGAATGGCAAGTATAGAGAAGAGGAGTTCTTCGAGCCGGTTGAAAAGAAATCATGTTCATTTGAGCGTATCTACTTTTCACGTGGTAGCGATGCTTCAATTTATCGCGAACGTAAACAATTAGGCCGACTGCTTTGCCCACAGATATTGGAAGCGGTTAACTATGATATAAAGAATACCGTATTCTCTTATATACCTAATACTGCCGAAGTTGCTTTTTACGGTATGGTTGAAGGTGTACACAAATACATCAAAAACTATCAAAAAGAAAAGTTACTCAATCGCCCGGATAAGATCAGTGACGAAGAGTTGAATGAGGTTTTGTGCCTGGCTCCGCGTGTTGAAAAAATCGCCATTAAGGACGTAAAGCTCCGCACATTCATTACCCAGGACGCTGACCGCTCCGAAATGGTGGCCCACGTTTATGATACCACCTACGGGCTCATTAAGAAAGGGGATGATACACTGGTAGTACTCGATGACTCTATCGTGCGCGGTACGACTTTGAAACAAAGCATTTTGAAAATATTGGATCGCCTTGGTCCTAAAAAGATCATCGTTGTTTCATCAGCACCACAAATACGTTACCCGGATTGCTATGGTATCGATATGTCGCGCATGGGTGAATTCGTAGCTTTTGAAGCAGCCATAAGCCTTTTGAAAGATGCCGGTAAAGAGAACATCATTCTTGAAGTCTATAAAAAGTGCATTGATACAGCTTCGCTTCCTAAAGAGCAGGTAGAAAACTACGTTAAGGCTATCTACGAGCCATTTACCGACCAGGAAATATCTGACCGGATAGCCAAGATCATCACACCAAAAGATATCACGGCCGAAGTAAAAGTAATTTATCAAACCCTTGAAAACCTCCATAATGCCTGTCCTGACCATTCAGGTGACTGGTATTTTTCGGGGAACTTCCCAACTCCAGGTGGCAATAAAGTGGTTAACCGCGCTTTTGTTAACTGGATGGAAGGTAAGAACCAGCGTGGGTATATGTAAGTCTGAAGTCCTGAGTCTTTAGTCGAAAGTCATAAGTCAAAAAATGGACTTTGGGCTAAAGACTCAGGACTTTTGGCTTAGAATCAAGCACTGAAGGGCGCGAAGATATAGTGGGTTACCAGCTTGTCGAAAAGTATCAGCGAAGCAATGATGAGGGCTACCCCGGCTACCTCGTTCAACCGGTGTACAAATTTGACGGATATACGATCGCGAAGCTTATTCGCATAAAAGGCTTTGGTGGTATCCAAACCAAACTGCACAATCAGGATCGTCAAAAACATTACTGCAATTTTTAGGGAACGGTTTGGAACGCCGTATATATATAATGTACTTGCCGTACCGATAACAACCGTCCAATGGAACAACAGTGTAGGGTTGAGGATACACATCAGGAATCCTTTCAGAAAATACCCTGTACGCTTCATGCGCGATGGCACCTTGTTATCGTAATTGACCTCCGACTTTTTGAAGATATAATAGATGCCCAGCCCGGCGAGGATAATGCAGCCAATAACCCCGGCATTGCGTTTATCCTGGTTAGAAATTTCAAAATATTGAGATCCGAAAAGGATGGCGCCAACAAATACCACGTCGCTTGTTACCACACCGAGAGCCAGCGAAACGCCAGCGTGAAATCCCTTCTCGATACTGGTTTTGATTAAAGCAAAGAAAACGGGGCCCGTTAAAAAGGTAAGTACCAATCCAATTCCGATTCCCCTGATTATAGCTTCTATCATTAATCTTGGCTTAGGAGCATTTGCCCCCAAATGCAGGGAACGAATATGCGATTTTATATATCAAACAACCAAACTTAAAGTTGGGATTTTATAATTTAGTAAAGTAAGCCCCAATTTATAAAAAATAATCTTTATGTTAGTGGTTCATTAAAAACACTCTCTGACAACCTAAAACAACAAATGGAACAAAACAAAACGAAAACAAACTCGTCGGCTTTCTTTACCCTAACTATCGTATTCTTTTTTTGGGGGTTTGTAGCTGCAAGTAACGACATTTTGATCCCTGTATTTAAAGAAAAGCTTCACCTGCAGCAATGGCAATCTCAAATGATCTCATTTGCATTCTATGTTGCCTATACTGTCGGTGCAATTATCTATTCTTTTGTATCAAAACTTATTGGTGGCGATATTCTGAATAAACTGGGTTATAAAAATGGTATTGTACTGGGACTTATTATCTCAACCATCGGCGCCTTGCTATTTTATCCTGCAGCGCAATCAGCTTCATTTGCGTTACTGATCACCGGTTTGTTTATTATAGGTTTAGGCTATTCGTTGCAGCAAACCGCTGCCAATCCGTTGGCTATCATCATGGGTAACCCTAAAACCGGGTCGCAGCGCCTGAACATGGCTGGTGGTGTAAATAACTTCGGTACAACAATTGGCCCTGTTTTGGTTAGCCTGGCCATCTTCGGCTCAGTCACTG
>JAICXZ010000718.1 GCA_025934475.1 Mucilaginibacter sp.
GATAAGGAAGGCCTGCTTAAAGTGAAAGGCTATTGGCACATTAAGCTTATTGGTCGCACCATGACTTTTAGGCGGGTGCTTTGATGAGGTCGGAGGTCTGATGTCGGAAGCCAGAGGTCGGCTTTGAGGCTTCGCATTTGACTTATCGTACAAAAAAAGCGCACCCAACCGGGCGCGCTCTCAGACTTAATAGTATATAATAGTTAATGTGTATCAGTTGAATTTCACATCTGACTTCGGTCGGATATCTGACATCGGACCTCCGATCTCAGACTTCTTAATTAGCTTTGCCGAATTCGCCGGAAGCTTTAAAGGCAACTTCATCGCCCAGCATTGGGGAACCGAATTTGCTGCCGAAGTTGAAATCAGAACGTTTAACGGTACCGGTAACCTGGAAGCCTGCGTCAGGAGCTTTGGTCATTGGGTTGGTGATAGTACCGCGGTACCAAAGATCAAAGGTAACCGGTTTGGTTACTGCACCCAGGGTGAGGTTGCCATTTACTGTATAATGGTTTGAGCCGGCAGGTTTGATAGAAGTGCTGGCGAAAGTAAGCGTTGGATATTTAGCTGCATCGAAAAAATCTGCGCTTTTCAGGTGTGCGTCGCGTTGATCGGCGCCGGTATTTACTGAAGCGGTTTTAGCAGTAAAAGATACTTTGGCATCGCTGAAATCGGGCTTTGTGGTAACGATAGAAGCTTCAAAATCTCTGAATGTACCGTCAACATCCGATACAGCAAGGTGAGTAATGGTAAAAGTAAGGTGCGAATGTGCTTTATCAACATTCCAGGTACCTTGTGCGAAGGTTGCAACGCTAAATAAAGTTGCGGCAAATAATAAAAATGCTTTTTTCATTGTCTTTTTTGATTGTATTAGTGCTCTTGTAAAAATTATAAGACAAAGGTAAAAATAATAAATGTTTAAACATCTATTGTATTGGTCTGCCGATTGTCATATTTTGTCTAGCGGTTAAGTAGGATTTATTTGGGGGAGGAGTAAACAATCGTTGTTTCTTCTCCAGAGAAGAGATTTAAACAAGGTCGTTGGGCGGGAGGCCCGGTTCTAAATTAGTCACGAGTCGCGTTTGCGCGGCGCTGGCTGCCCGTCAGACTCGCGCCAGGCTTGGGGGTTACCAATAAATTTTCCTGGAAAGTACAAATTCACAAATGATGATTTCCGTTTCCAGTTCGATAAATACAATGGTATATTTTTTCTTATAAGGGATGCACTTGTAACCCATTAAATCTCTTTCGGGGTCGCGGCATGTTCGATAGCGTTTCCGTTCATCAGCTAATTTGGTAATAAAATCATAGGCGTCATCGGTAAATTTTTCTGCTGTAGCCAGAAGCCCCTCTCCTTCAAGGAACCATGATATGGCGGCTATGCTTTCGGCTGCTGACTCCCTGATGGTTATTTTTCGGAAGCCCATTTCCTGATCAGCTTTTTGCTGTAAGCCTTGGCTTCTTCTATTGTAAAAGTCTTTTCAGGTTTCCATTTCAATGCAGCATTCCGTTGCAACTCCTCGTATTCCTGCTCAGGAATAAGCACATATTTTTTATTGTCAATCGTCAAATGTGTCATCACTTACCGGCGTTGTAAACAAATCTACAAAAAATAGAGATCAATTCTACATTTTGGACAATGATGCGGATTTGATGGCCAGGGAAAGCCCGGTTCAAAATTAGTCACGAGTTGCATTTGCGCGCCGGCGGTCCTTCAGACTCACACCAGAGGTTGGATTCGTCGTGACCGCTGAGTTATTGTAATGTTTAAACTTCTAATTCGGCAGATGACCTTTAAGAAACTTTTCCAATTCCTCATATGAACCATATTTTTTTATCATTTCCCCCTTATTATTAAGCAAAAACGTAGTGGGAAAATCACGAATAGATAATTTTTTAGCCTCCCTTCCATTTTCATCTAAATATTGCGGCCAGGGGATTTCATATTCTTTAATTCTTCTTTGCCATACAGGTACATCTTTAGTTTTGTCTGTTGAAATACTTATAATTTCAAATCCTTTAGAATGGTACGCCGAGTACAATTTTTTTAATGAAGGAAGCGTATCTAAACAAGGCCTGCAACGGCTGAACCAATAATCTATCAGGATATACTTTACTTTAGGCAGGGTAAGTTTTTGTTCTTTGAGTTCGGTAGTCTTGACGTCAAAAACCGGAAATTTCTCTTTTTCCTTTATTTTTGCATCATTCATATCATCATTTAATATTTTCCAGGGTCTTGAATTTTTTACATCAACAGAAAAATATTTTAGTATTTGCTGTCGTAATTCGGATTGGCCAAGCAGACTTAACCTTTCAATAAGACTCCATAAAGCCACATAGGAGTGAGGATATTTTACGACATAATTAAATAACAGCGTGTCGTATTTCGGTTCCTTATCGTTCACCAATTCAAAGAAATCATTTGATTTACAATCATATAGTTTATTTTTAGTGAAAAAGGGAACAAATCTGCCGGAATACTCGTCGGCTGTTTTGCCGTTTAATTCGTTGCATTCGTCTGAGGTATAATTGGCGATAATAGAATTAGTAGATGCGTCAATAAAAAATTCGCCTAGTCTCCAAACCCGTATATTTTTATCGCTTGCGAAAACGATTCTAAACATGTGAGGATAGGTCAGGTTCGTTTTAATGAGAAATTTATTATCAGTGAGTTTTGAATATAGGGATGCTTTCTCATAGTA
>JAICXZ010000726.1 GCA_025934475.1 Mucilaginibacter sp.
AATACTGCCGACAAGATCACCGAAATTACTGTTGGACCAAATCCAAATTATACTGGCTCTCATGTAGTTAAAGTGGTGCCCATGGACAACGAAATGGGGCTGCGCAACCGCGATTGGGTGGAAGGCAACCTGCGTAAAGTGACGGAGGCTACCAACGGCCAGGTAGCTTACGTTTATGTGCCCAACACGGCAGAAGAGGGGCACGATTATTTTAAACGCTATTTTTATCCGCAGGCCGACAGAAAAGCAATTATCGTTGACGAACGCTTTAATGGCGGTGGCGATATCGCCGATTATTACATCAATCTTCTGCAAAACCCCTATCAATCAAATTGGCACATGCGTTACGGTGCTGATTTGAAAACGCCGAGTGCATCTATTCAAGGACCAAAAGTGATGCTGATCAATGAATCTGCCGGATCGGGCGGCGATATGCTTCCATGGATGTTCCGCAAATTTAATGTGGGCACACTGGTGGGTACGCGTACCTGGGGTGGCCTTGTTGGGATACTTGGTTACCCGGACCTGATGGACGGCGGATCGGTAACTGCGCCAAACGTTGGTATATGGACGAAGGATGGTTTTATTGTGGAGAATGCAGGCGTAGCGCCTGACGTAGAAGTGATTCAAAACCCGGCCGATGTAATAAAAGGCAATGATCCGCAGTTGCAAAAGGCCATTGAAGTCGCCATGGATCAGCTTAAAAAGAATCCTCCGGTGCAGCCAGTTAGACCTCCGTTCCCGGTTAAGGTGCAGAAATAATTGTGAATTTTCAGACTTACGAAGTTTTCGAAACTTCGTAAGTCTCATAAAGATCGATATCTCACTGATCTTTAAATACCTTATATATCCTGCCGATCAAAGGATTGTTAATGATCTGTGCCTTTAAACTGTCAGCATTAACCTGCCCTTCTTTGGCATAAACAATCTTCCCACCCGGCTCAACCAGGATAGTATAGGGCAAAGCACCCTGCCATTTGGGGTCAATGGTTTCTATTAGTTTGTATTTACTATCACCCGAATAGATATAATTTGAGCTTGATGATTCTTTCTTTTTCAGGAACGCCAGTGCTTTATCCTTATCCTTCATGGCATCCATACTGATGGTGATCATTTTAAAATCGCGGTCGCGGTACATGCGGTTCATGGTTACTAAGTCAGGAAATTCCTGAACGCAGGGCACGCACCAGGTAGCCCAAAGATTGATCATCAACAGCTTGTTGGTTTTATTTTTCATAAGGTCGCTTGCCCCGGCTGCGTCAATATTTTTAATGCTAACAGGCTCTTTGGCCCATTGTATCTCGGCCTTTTTTATCCAGTCTTTCTTCTCTATCCATTTGACTGAGCAGCCGAAAACCTTAGTGGTAGTTAATGGCACCTCTTTGCCTGCAAGTACCGCATCGATGGCATTACGTGCGTCATAGCTGGTTGGTGTTTTGGCCGGATCCTCCATGTCATCGATCCTGCCCTGGTAGCGTAGCTTCCTGTCCTGGTCAAAAATGAAGATACGCGGGGTAGCAACTGGTCCGTATTTGTTGGCAGCATCTTCCTTATCGCCGTCGTACAAATACGGAAAATTGAAATGGGCATCCTTTGCTCTGATCTTCATTTCGGCATATGAATCGCCTACATCGCTGTACCCCAATTCGTCGAGGCGCAATGACGATGGGTTGTTGGGGTTGATTGCTACCACCCTGACGCCTTTTGGCGCATAATCGCGGGTTAGTTTTATAACCCTTGGCTCATAGGCTTGTGAAGTAGGGCAGTGATTACACATAAATACCACTACCAGCACTTTGGCATCTTTAAACGAAGCCAGAGAATACATCTTGCCGTCGGCCCCTTTGAGGTTAAAATCTGGAGCAGGCGAACCTATCGCCAATGTTTTATGTTCGTCCGGGATAGCTGTGTATGACGAACAAACTAATAATACAATGCAAAACACACTGAGTGTTATGAAATACCTTTTCATAATATGCGAATTGAAGAATTAGTAGGGAATAGTATCAAAATTACAGAATTGAATCGACGCGCATGCAGATATTATTTCAAAAAATAATACTATATGCAAACACATTTTAACAATTTATTTGTTTGATATGAGCGTTATAATTCGTAAATTTATTATTACCAATTATACCTTAACTGGTTATGAACCCGGAAGCCACATGTTCAACTGTGCTTCTGCCACGTGTGTTCCTCACTGACAGGTAGGCTTGCCATGTGCCGGCCTTATCACCGTTTCTTGTTTCACCCTTTAATTTATGTACCATGAAAAGAATTCTAATATTCTCGGCTTTATTGATCGGCATTTTCATTGGATGCAAGAGCTCAAAAAAGCAATCTACACAAGCTGGCGTATATAAAACGGATAAAATAACGGTTACTGTGGGGGGGAAGGATTCAGTTTACGCCAGGACGCAAATGAAAATCTATACCGATAATTGTTTCGCTTACGCCAGTTTGGCTCCCGATTCATCTGTTGGTTTCGGAGTAGGCTATTATAAAATAGATACCGGAAATCACATCGAGGAAAATAATGCCTACAGCAGCCGGGTGCTGGATTCGTCGGATGTTTTTCACCTCACCGTTACCCGGAAAGATTCAGGTTACACACAGGTGCTTCCGATGCACTCAGCCAACGGAACTC
>JAICXZ010000300.1 GCA_025934475.1 Mucilaginibacter sp.
GTTTGTATGGTAACTGCTCAATGTCTTGGTCGACGCCGCCGGGGGTGAGGGCCAGGAGCCAGTCGGCGCGCATGTTGTAGAGCTCGGGTTCCAGGTAGCCGATCTTCACCACCACAATATCGGCCGTGCGCGGGTTGAGGCCCAGTTTGGTAAAATCCTTTTCGTGGTGATAGGGCTTCCTTTTTTGCGTTACAATAATGTGCACGCTGCCCATTTTTACAGAGGCCTCCACTTCGGCATCCACATCGCCTTTCACAATAGATTCAACCGTGCCCACAATGTGCACCGGCGGCGCAAGGCGGGCATCCACTTTAGCACCCGCATAACCATCCACATGCCCGCTAACACCTGCCGCCAAAATCTTCTTAATCATTTCGGGACCGGGAATAGAGGCGTAGATGAGCGATGGGCCCTTATCGGTTTTAAATTCGGGGCGTTTGAGTATCTGGGTCAGCGTCCAGGTAACATCGCCGGCCCCGCCGGCTGTGGGGTTATCGCCTGAGTCGCTGATATAAAAGGGATGCCTGGTGCTTGCGATGGCCTTGTCGAGGCATTCCTTCAAACTGCCCGTGGGCGCCACAAATTTGAACTCGTTGCGCACGTCCCAAAAGCTTTTGGCCAGGTACTCGGCGGTGCTGGTTACTTTGGCTTTATCGTCGCCGGTTACCACCACTACGGCATGATTGCGCGGCTCATCGGCCCAGGCGTAACCTATCCATATAGCGGCATCCACAATACCGGGCTGTACGGCAGCCGGCCACACTTTGGCATACAGGCTTTTGCCGGGTTCGATGCGGGTGCTGGTTTTTTCGCCGGGCAATAAAATGGGTACGGCTATATAGGCTTTGTAAGCAGGTTTGCCTTTGCCAGTTTGGAGCCTGTCGATAAGGATGGTTATGGCCCGGCGCTTGGTTTGCAGGGCATCTTCGTGCGGGGCCATGCGGTAGCAAGTGATTAGGTCGCTGTTCTCGGCCAGTCGCCATGATACGTTGCCGTGCAGGTCCATGGCGGTTGAGATGATGGTTTTCTTACCCACCACTTTCCTTATGCGGACGAGAAAATCGCCTTCGGGATCATCCAGTCCAACTACACTCATGGCTCCGTGTATGTCGTAAAACAGGCCGTCGTATGGCAGGTCTTTTTTGAGTGAATCCAAAGTTTTCCGTACCAGCGACTCGTAGGCTTCCCTGGTAACAGCCCCGCCCGGCAGGGCATGACCATCTATGGTTGGTACCCATACGGCCTCCCTCGTAATCACCGAATCGGGCGACCAGAAAGGATAAATGGAAAAGATGGCATCACCATATTTGGCATGAAACGCCGCCTCACCAGTCAACGCCGGCGAAAACGTGCTCGACTCGATGCCCAAACCCGCAATAGCAATTCGCGGCAGGCGCTTAACGGGCGGATTGGGTTGTGCCGTTGCCAGTGATGTGGCAAGACAGAAGATGAGTAAAAAGGAAAATGGTCTCATAGCTGGATGGAATGCCGTTTTCCCAAATATAAGTAAATGCGGCGGTGATTGGCTGACAAATACTAATGCTGATACCCCACACCGTTCGTCAATACAATTCGAAACCGCCTGCAGCCGGATGAATTGGTGTCTGCTTTCATAATACGGAAGCTGTACGCACCAGTCCTTAGATCGAGACTATCATTTGCGTAACTATCTTTAACCCATATTTTGACGTTCGCCGGAATATTTCTTTCCTTGCTTATTTTAAGGCTAAGCATGCCGTCTTTTTTGCTATGTACGTCCAGGCTGACAGACAAGTCTCGCTTATAAGGCAGCTGATATATGGCCAGATCCCTGCCGTCACTTGAAATACTTGCCAGACTTACCTTGCCGAACCCGGGAAAGTAGCTCCCATCAATATCGAAATTATATACTAAACTCGCCGTGTGGTTGAAGATAAAGGCCGTCTCGTCATTAGCAGTGCTGTCCAGGAAGAGTCTCAGTATAAAAGATGCATGATCTGGTATGGTGTCGCGATCAGATATCCAGACAGGTTTTTTTTCCTCCGGGATTTTTATATCGCCTCCATCAAATTTTTTGCAGGCGCTTAAAACCAGCAAGAGCCAGGCAAGTATAAATATTCTCATAACCAAGGGGTTTAGAAGACAAAACGCTTACTCAAAGCTAATGCGGAACGACGAAAATTTTATAATATTAGTTAATTAATTAAACTTATGTGGATCAGTTTTTTGAGCAGCTTATCTCAAGGCCACAGTGTAACTTTTTTGTTATAATTACATCTTCCGCGTCGTGGAAACTTTTTTATGAGCATCCTATTGGGGATGCTACAGAAAATTGCAGGTTAAACATGAAGGCTTAATCGGGCGTCAGCAGAATTACGAACAACAACTTTTCGAGCCATGGCCGGGCGTTGCTGTATCATACTCGTCGTGTCGGCGCATCCACATGGTAGGTTCGTTTCGTCCTAATGGGGCACGATCAAGCCACTGATAAACGTTCCAAAGACCATCCAATCCCCTTGCAAAAGATGAATACGTATGATAAACCGTCCCGTCCTGTAGCGTAAAAGCGCTCATACCGGGAGTTTCCTGTATGTAGGTCGCCCAGTCGTTGCCCGTGCTGGCAGCAATTTTCCTGCCTTCATCAGATGCAGTTTTGTTAGGGTCAATATCATTTTGACTCGAGCTTACATTGCCTTTTTGATAATTGTATTCAATGTCGCCGGTGCGCTGCTGCTCTGGAGTGAACGAGACATGGAAGTCGTAGTTAAAATCACTGTCAAATGATGATGCCCAGGGAAACGTCCATCCCATCCGGTGCTTGTAAGCGCTAAGCTTTTCATATGGCGCACGGGAAACCGCCCACAACATCACATCATGATTAGCCAGGTGTTGCCAGATGCCGTTAAAACCATCTGCTATCGCGGAACAGTGAGGGCAGCCTGCCGTGTAGGTTGGCCCGAACATGAAATGGTAGATGAGAAGCTGGGAACGGCCTTTAAAAAGATCGGCGAAAGATGCCTTGCCGTCTTCGGTATCAAATGAATATGGCTTTTCAATTTTGACCCAGGGCAGCTGCTGCCTTTTTTGAGCTACGGCGTCGCTGAGCCTGGTCAGCTCCTTTTCGGCTTTGAGCAATTCCTTCCTGGCTATAAGCCACTCTTCCTGTGAAACTACTGTTTTCATGATGCTTTCAATTATTCAGTAATTTACCTAAAACAAGCCGATGGTTAGCTGGTTTTGCCTGATATTTTTTCACTTTTTGAGTAGCAAAATTCGTCAACTTTTTTAAGGTCTATCGGATTTACCTCACTTTACCGTTAGTTAAAAAGTTATACAGCATATCCTTAATAACTATATCACAAATCTGGACCAGCCTGTCATATTCGTTATCAAGAATGAAACCATCGTAAGTAAATCTAAGCTGAGTTCCATCAACCTGAGGCATCAAATCAAAGATCATTTTGGTTCCGCTCCAGTCAAAGTTGTCAGCCGGGCGGATGCTCTCAGTTACTAACCATACAACTCTTTTATCCGGCACCAATTCAATAACTTTGTTTTTTGAATAATGCCCGCCTTCTGAGGTAAACACAAACTCATCATTAAGTTTAGAGCTTTCTCCTTCAAAATCTTCGGGCCAAAATTTGGAGACATTGTTAATAATATGATTGAACACATCTTCGGGAGATTTTGCAACCTCAATGGCTACCGCGTAATTGGTTTTGATTATCGGGCGACGTTGATTTTCCATATCCAGTGTCTCAGTTTATGATCCTTGCAGCCCATACCGGACTATTTTCCCTCCGGCGTCATCTTCGAAGCAATATCAACTGCTTTATAAGCATCAATAATACCACCTGTTTTAGAAAGGGCACTGAAGTCTACCATTTCGTGCGTGCCTGGTTTGTGTACCATCACTCCTTTCACCGGTTCAACTGATTGCATAATCGCTTGCTTAACTTGCTTGGCGCTTAGGCTGGGATAATGCTCCAGTATCAGAGCCGCCACACCGGCAACGATGGGCGACGAAAAACTCGTGCCGTCCTCGGTTACCGCTTCAGCATTCATGTCAAGTGAAGTAACCTTTACACCTGGTGCAAACAGGTCAACGCTCTTTTTACCATAATTGCTAAAATCGGCCGCCAAACTGGTATCTGCTTTTAATCCTGATGCACCAACGTTGATCACATTGTCGGAATCATCAGATGAGCCATCTAAAAAAGTATCATTCGGGTATTCAGGTTTTTTATCCAGATCGAGGTTCTCGTTACCTGCTGCCTGTACCAGGAGGACGTTGTGCGCGGCCGCATATTTAAATGCTTCGTCTACCCATTCCTTGTGTGGCGATACCTTTTTACCAAAGCTCATGTTGATGACCCTGGCCCCATGATCTACCGCAAAGTGGATAGCGTTAACCTCATCCTTATCATATTCATCGCCATTGGGCACAGCTTTTAAGATCATCAGCTTCACATTATCCGCAACGCCCTCGATGCCGTAACCATTGCCACGTTTTGCACCAACCAGACCAGCTACGCCCGTTCCATGTGCCGAATCTTCAAACTTAAGCTGGTTATTGCCATAAGGTTTATCGTGTAGCACGTCAGGATTGTCGCCTACGATGCGTTTGCGGGCATCCAGGTCCGGATTGATATCATTGTTGAGCTTGGTCAGGTATTCGTTCATTTCCCTGATCACTTTCACATTTGTTGCTGTTGAAACGTCCTGGCTAAAAGCGATCAGCCACAGATCTTTGATCTGCATCAGCGTATCATTCTTGGCAGTCAGCTTCTCAACATCGGCCCGGGTGAAGGTTTGGTCATCTTTCAATCCCAATTCATGCCGAATAAAACCGCTGGTCTCTGCCAGGGCGTTCATAATCGGCGTCAGTTGTGGTAATTCTGTCTTGGCCTTGGTTACCGTCGAATCATACTCCGTCTTTACCTGTACCCAAAAAGCATATTCCTTTTTATTGGTTGCGGTGGCTTCAGTTACATTGACATATTTATCCTTCAGTTTATAGTATTGCCTAACTTCCTCCTCGGTCTCGTTAAAATCGCATTTACGACCGGCGCCGCCAAGAAAGTTCCAGCCATGTACATCGCCGGGAAAATCTTTATCCTTTTTAGGATTCACCCAAAACACACCCTGTAAATCTTGTTGCAGCGTATCCACACCACTATCGATGATAGCCA
>JAICXZ010000282.1 GCA_025934475.1 Mucilaginibacter sp.
AAGCTTTGAGGGCTCATGATGCGCCGAAACCATCACATCTTACAGTGGATAAAGTTCCGATGAAGGCTCTGTTTAAGCTCAAGAATGGCCGTGTTTTTCGTAAGGACGAGCAATTACGCAAACGCTTCAAATGCACCGAGATAACTACAAGGAGGGTTTATTTGTTTAGTCCTGTGGCGGAGGTGGAGTTAGTGGAGAATTGAGGTTAAAGGTGAAAGGATAAAGGTAAAAGGTTTAGTTTTCTAGCAGTTCCTCATAAAATGGGTGATGTTTATGTTTTTCGTTGGACCATCTGACTTTTCCATTTTCAAAGATCGCTACGCGGGAAAATAGCGACAAAGAGTTATCAAATAAGTAAGCTTTGTCAAAGATTCCGATATATGCTTCGAGGTTAGCTTTACTCTTTTCGTACCGTCTCAATATAGCATCCCGCTCAATGTTATGGCCGGCATTTGTAATCCTCTGCTCCACGCGAACTATATTATCTAATACAGATTGCAGAACAACAAAATATAGAATGAGTTTGTACCCTTTGTCCTGCGCTCTTAAAGCCTCCTGAATTTCTGAGTTGCCGGAAAACGTCGTCTCAAAAGCCACATCCAGGTTGTTATCTATGGCTTCTTTTCTCCTGCCAATAGCTATTCGCGCTGCTTGCACCTGGTGCTCGTATCCACCAAGCTCATTAGCAGCAATTTCATCGGGATTTATAACTTCCGAAGTAATTCTGTCGTTCTCTACAAGGTATTTGGTTAAAGTTGTTTTACCCGAACCATTCGGGCCGCCGACAATGATCAACGAAGGCATTTAGCTTTTTAAGGGTTTTATGATTTCCTCGAGCAGGCGATTATCTGCTGTTAGTTCTTTCCTCACCAAAAATTTCAAACCGTTGGGGTATTCCTTCACAAATAAATCGCCCGACATTGTCTCTGGGAATTCTTCATCACGGTAGAAAACAGGTACGCCCGCTTTCAACATTTGCTGAACACCCCAGCCAGCACCTTCGTCAATAATGCGTTGTGTTGGATCCTCTTTATAAATGTCTTCCAGCGTGATCATAATACTAAGTTACGACTAATATCTCAACAATTTCTCCATCGTCTCCGCCAATCTCGCCTTAGCCAAAAATTGATCTTCCAATGCCTTATTCATTGGAATCGCGGTATCAAGGCTAGCGCAACGCATAATTGGTGCGTCAAGATGAGTGAAACAATGTTCTGCCAAATGAGCAGCTATCTCACCTCCAAAACCGCTAGTCAAAGTATCCTCGTGCAGTACTAATACGCGCCCCGTCTTTTTTACACTAGCTTCCACAGCTTCTTTGTCCCATGGCTGAAGACTCCTTAGGTCGGTAATTTCGATGGATTGGTCGGGATGCTGCTTCGCGTAATCCAGTGCCCAATGTACCCCAAGTCCATAGGTAACGATACTTGCTTGTGAACCTTCCTGAACTACTCTTGCCTTGCCAATCTCAACTGTATATTCATCATCCGCAATATCTTCGCTTATGCTGCGGTACAGGTATTTGTGTTCAAAATAAATCACAGGATTTGGATCATCAATTGCAGCAAGCAATAAGCCTTTGGCATCGGACGGGAAAGCTGGATAAACTACCTTCAACCCAGGTGTCTTCGTAAACCATGCCTCATTGCTTTGGGAATGGAAAGGTCCCGCACCAGTACCTGCACCTGTTGGCATTCGCACTACAACATCAACATTTTCGCCCCAGCGGTAATGCGTTTTTGCAAGGTTGTTAACAGTCTGGTTAAAGGCACAGGTCACAAAATCGGCAAACTGCATTTCAACGACAGATTTATAACCGTTGATCGATAATCCCATCGCTGCCCCTACTATGCCCGACTCGCATATAGGCGTGTTGCGCACACGTTCAACACCAAATTCTTCTATGAAGCCCTGTGTAATCTTAAAAGCGCCGCCATATTCGGCAATATCCTGGCCCATTAGCACAAGCTTGTCGTGCTTTTTCATGCCCCGGCGCAGGCCGTCACTGATGGCATCGATATAGCGTTTGTTCGACTTTTGGTTGGAAGGTTGTAAAGTTGAAAAGCTGAAAGGTTTATACATATCGGCGATTTCAGCGTTCACGTCCGGAATAATGTCCGGCTCGCTGAATACCTTTTCAATCTCAATATCGATCATTGTAGTATATCCTTTCCTGATCACTTCTATATTTTCCGGTGTAATGGCGCCTTCGTCAAGCAAAAACTTTTCGAAGTTGGCTATTGGATCCTTTTCTTTCCATTCGTCGAACAGATACTGTGGAACGTATTTGGTGCCGGATGCCTCTTCATGCCCACGCATTCTGAAGGTCATACACTCCAGCAATACTGGTCGTGGATTTTGGCGAATGTCCGTCGCTATTTCATTTATGGTGTGATAAACTTCTAATATGTTATTGCCGTCGATTGTCCGCCCTTCAATGCCGTATCCAATCGCTCTATCACTTAGCTTTTCGCATTTATATTGCTCATTAACGGGCGTTGAAAGTCCGTATCCATTATTTTCGATCAGGAAGATTACAGGTAGATTCCATACCGAGGCTACATTTATTGCTTCGTGAAAATCACCCTCACTGGTGCCGCCTTCACCGGTGAATACCAGGGTAGCTCTTTGTTTTTTGTTTAAAATATCAGCCAGTGCGATGCCGTCAGCTAGAGCCATTTGCGGGCCGAGATGCGAAATCATCCCGATGATCTTATATTCCTGCGTGCCGAAATGAAAGGAGCGGTCGCGGCCCTTGGTAAAACCAGAAGCCTTTCCCTGCCACTGTGCCATTAGTTTAGACAATGGAATATCACGCGTAGTAAAAACACCCAGGTTACGATGCATTGGGAGGATATACTCGTAAGGTTGCATGGCCATCGTGCTGCCCACAGCTATTGCTTCCTGCCCGATGCCCGAGAACCATTTGCCGATGCGCCCCTGCCGAAGCAGGATCAGCATTTTCTCTTCGATCATCCGTGGCCATAGCAAAGCCTTGTAAAACGACACTAATTTGTCATTATCAATGTTTTTACGTTCAAAAATCATGTAGCGAAACTACTGAAGTTTTTAAAACTTTGTATGTTTGGAGAAATGAATATCCAGTCTATGAAATATACCTTTACCGCCCTTTGCTGCCTGTTGTTGCTGATCGGTTTACAAGCCAGCGCGCAGGACGATATCCTGTTACCCGAGCACTTTCATGTACACAAGGGAGAAAAACTCACACTACGTCTCATTAGTGCCAACCAGTTTATCAGGCAGGACGATCTGGGCTTCGACCCATCTAAATTTGAGTCATTTTCGCTATACGCCGGTTCGAAAAAAGACGCCAGGCCTATAGCAACAAAAGCCGGCGATTCTACCGCTACTGTTCAGATCGAAAAGGAGGGCCTGAACCTGATTGCCATGAAGCGCAAACAAGTGATTGACGACGTGGAACGCGACGATTTTTTGAAGCTGCTTGATGATGAAGGTTTGACAACTATGTCGGAGAAGATCAAAAACGGCAGCAAGGATAATTTCCGTCAACGTTATACCTGGTACTTAAAAACATTGGTTAAGGCAGACAAAAGCAGCGACAATGATTTTGATAAAAGTGTTGACCAGGACTACGAGATAATATTAAAAGATAACCCATATAAGGGCAATTATGGCGATGATATCATCGGCCAGGTTAGCTTTCACGGCAAGCCTGCAGTAAACGCAGTGGTGCTGTTTTACATCAAAACACCAGAGGGAAATGTGTTTGTACAGAAACTGATGTCCGACAAACAGGGATTGATCTTCTTCAAACTAACCCGCGAAGGTATTTATATGCTGCGCTCGATGCATATGGAAGAAGCAAAAGAAAAGAAAGCCGACTACGATGCGTGGTTGACGACATACACTTTCGCCTTCAGCAGCGTTAATGAGATGCCGAATACGTATAAGGAATTTGGATTTGGGAATAAGCATTAACGTAGAGACACAACATTTTGTGTCTCATTGCAGGTACCGGATCTCCAGAGACGCAAGATATTGCGTCTCTACAAGTCGGACCGGTTCTGCTCGGTCCACTCTTTACTAAATGACTTATCCGCTACCCGCGGCATTTCGCGTAGGTGACCCCAGGTTTTTTTGAAGAGGGTACGCAGAAAGAAGTTTTTCATCCTGCCGCCAAAAAAGTCCATCCATTTACGGTTGAGCATGCCCTTTTTCCAGATTGCCCAGCCCCATTCTTCCTTTTTATTGACAATCTGTTGCTTTACCGCGTCGCGGCGATTGAGCAGCAGCATTTTGTGGATATCGATTTTAACGGGGCAAACCTCGGTGCATTTGCCACATAGACTAGAGGCATAGCTCAGGTGTTTAAACTCTTCCATGCCCTTCATATGTGGGGTTATAATGGAGCCGATTGGGCCGCTATAAGTGGTCTCATAAGTGTGTCCACCGATGTTCTTATAGACAGGGCAGGCATTTAAACATGCTCCGCAGCGAATGCAGTACAGGCCCTGGCGCTGATCTTTTTGAGCCAGCAAATTGGTACGGCCATTATCCAGCAGGATCACATACATTTCATCTGGGCCATCAGTCTCGTTCTCCTGCCGGGGACCACTTAGTATAGTGTTATAAACTGTCAGATTCTGACCGGTTCCATGAGTTGACAGCATCGGCCAAAACAGGTCAAGGTCAGCTATTGAGGGAATCATTTTTTCGATGCCGACGATCGCAATATGAATCTTCGGAAAGCTGGTGCTCAATCGGGCATTACCTTCATTTTCGCTAACAGCAATGCTGCCGGTATCTGCGATCAGGAAATTAGCGCCGGTAATACCAACATCGGCTTGAACATATTTCTCACGCAGCAATTCACGGGCTTTCGCGGTTAGTTGCTCCGGTGTCGCATCGAGGGGTGTACCGAACTTCTCGTTGAAAAGTTTGGCGATATCCTCTTTTGAAAGATGCATCGCCGGGGTAACAATATGGTAGGGGCGCTGACCAAGCAGTTGAACAATATATTCGCCCAGGTCAGTTTCTAATGATTCGATATGGTGTTCCTCCAGGAATTCATTCAATTTGAGCTCCTCAGTCACCATTGATTTGGATTTGACAACGGTTTTTGCTCCTGCCTTCTGGATGATATTCAGGATCTCGCGGTTGGCTTCTTCGGCGTCATTGGCCCAAATTACCTTTCCGCCACGACGCTGGAAGTTGGACTCAAACTCGGGAAGAAATTTGTCGAGGTTTTCCATCACACGCCACTTGATCACGTGACCACGTTTTTTGGCATTATCGAGGTTGATCAACCTCGATAAACCGCGTTCTACCGCGGCGTCATATCTGCCGATATTGAAATTGATAATACGGCGATGGTCCTTATCAAACGCCTT
>JAICXZ010000818.1 GCA_025934475.1 Mucilaginibacter sp.
ATTGTGCTGGTAATGCCCGGCTGTAAACGAACCCATGCCAAGGCTATCTGTGCGGCAGAAACATTGTATTGTTTACCTACCTCGATCAGCACATCGATAATGTCGTAAGCCTTTTCGCGGTTTACCGGTGGGAAATCAAAAATGTCTCTTCTCGAATCGCCTGCTTTTTCGTTGTTGCGGGTAAATTTCCCGGAAAGCAGACCGCCTGCTAAAGGGCTCCAGGGCATTACGGCCAGGTTCTGATCTTTTGCCAATGGAAGCACCTCACGCTCAATATCGCGGCTGGTAAGCGAGAAGTAATATTGCAGACCGATAAATTTGTTCCAGCCATGTTTTTCGGCAATGCCAATAGCTTTCATTACCATCCAGGCCGGCCAGTTGCAAACCGCAATGTACCGAACCTTACCGCTTAATACCACATCGTTTAATGCCCTTACCGTTTCCTCAACCGGGGTAATGGGATCCACTCCGTGTACATACAATACATCAACGTGGTCCATCTGCAGGCGCTGCAGGCTCTCGTCTATCGATTGAAAAATATGGAAACGGGATAACCCTACATAATTTTTTCCTTCGCCCATCCGGCCCCGGACTTTGGTGGCAATCACCAAGTCATTGCGGTAGATACCTGTGTCTTTAATAGATTGACCAAGCAGCCTTTCCGATTCACCGTAAGAGTAGACGTTTGCTGTGTCGATAAAGTTGATGCCCGCATCGATAGCGGTTTTCATGAGTTCGTTAACTTCCTGCTGTTGTGTGCTGCCAATGTTTTGCCAGATACCGCCTTTTCCACCGAAGGTCATGGTGCCAAAGCAAAGTTCGGATACCACCACGCCGGTGTTCCCTAAAAGATTGTATTTCATAAGTTGTTGTGATTTTGAATTGAAGTAAAATTGAGAGTTTGTACCGTAAAAACCGTCAGCGCGAAGTCAATAAGTTACTTTCGCGGCAGATACTCCCATTCCCAAACCTCGCCCTCGTCCTCGTCCATAGCTGTGCCTATAAGCACAAAATTATTTTTCCGGAGTATCTTAACAGAATAGTTCTCCTCTTTGAGTGTTTGAGCTGTGACGCGTACCGACGGGTCCGTTTGGAGCGCCAATTTGACCAGCGTGTCTGCAATCCGGGTGCCAATACCCCGGTTTTGAAATTGATCGAAAGTGCCGTAAGCTATCTCGACCTTGTTATCTAAGGGCTTTCCTTTAAAAGCGGCAGCCGCAACCATTTGATCATCCAACTGAACAAAATAGCATATCCACGGTGGATTGAAACCCACCCGTTTATAGAAATCAATGCACATCTGAAGGCTTTTGCCGCAATCGGGGTGATCGGCAAATTGCAGGTTTTCGTGCAGGTGTTGGTTAATGGGTAATAGCCTCATGTTGACAGACTATCAAATATAACAAAACCTAAGCGGCAAAAATCATGTTCTCCCATTGAATGAATCGACTGATAAAGAAACTGGAAAAAGCTGGCCGCGACCCGGTCATAACTGCTAAGGTTGCCGGACTGCGTTACGTATCCGACGCCATACCGGGCTACTCGCGGAAAAAATCGGGAAAGGGTTTTAGCTTTTATGATGCTGATGGCCAATTGGTTAAGGATAAATGCCTTGTCCACCGTTTTAACCGATTGGTGATACCGCCTGCCTACACCAATGTCTGGATATCGCCCTACGAAAACGGGCACCTCCTATTCACGGGGATTGACGCTGCCGGCCGAAAGCAATACCGGTATCACCCGGAATGGAACAAGTTACGCAATCAATCCAAATACTATCATTTGCAGTTATTTGCCGACTATTTGCCCGCCATCCGCGCACAGGTGAATAAAGACCTGAACCGCCCCAATCTCGATCA
>JAICXZ010000802.1 GCA_025934475.1 Mucilaginibacter sp.
AAATATTAACCGCTCGAATAAGATTGAACATTTATGATTTGAGCTTTTCGTTGGTAAATTTTATAAGTTGATGAATTTCGCGCGGCAGTCTTTCAAGTATTTCACTAATCTTTACATAAAGATCGTCGGAGAGCAAATTTCGAATTTTTGCTTTATTGCACCAATCGGTACACTCTTTCACTAAACCTAAACTATAGTAATAAAATTTTACTTTATCTTTTTTGTGATACCTGCCAAAGCCTTCTGCGATGTTGGCTGAGATTGAATCGGTTGCATTTACAAATTGTTTGCCGATGGTATCTTTTGCAAAATAGTCCCACTTGATGACTACGTCCCAAACATTATTGCCGAATTCAAAAACTGATTTGTAAGATGTTAAATCATTCAGTTGTAAGTATCGTTTTTCCATGTGTCAATATAAAGCTTTCAACAGCAATCCAACAATCAAACAATACAACAATTAAATCATGTATTTTTTCAATTCCTCTACTATCTTCCTATCATTAGATAACCTCGGCACCTTATTCTGTCCGCCTAACTTTCCTTCGGCACGCATATAATTGATAAATGCATCCTTTTGGAGGGGGCGAATGACCAAAGGTTGCAAAATGTTGCCTTCAATTAAGTCAAAATAATAAATATTTTTCTTTTGGAGGGCCTTATCGACCTTTACAGCGAACGCTTTTATATCAGCTGGCTGCTTGCCGAACTCAATGAACCACTCGTGGTAAGGTAATTCCCCTTTCTTTGGATTTACCTGCGGCGCAACCGTAAATTCAACAATGTCTATGGCCTCGTCCTTTGCTACGCCCATCAATGCTTGTTCCACCTCTTCGCCAATAACATGCTCGCCAAATGCCGAGATATAATGCTTGATGCGGCCGGTCACCAATATCCTATAAGGTTTTTTGGATACAAACTTGATAGTATCGCCAATGCTGTAGCCCCACAGACCCGCAGTAGTGTTTAATATCAATGCGTAATTCTTATCCAATTCAACTTGTTCCAGACTCAAGCGCGTGGGGTTTTCATTAAAATACTCTTCAGCCGGGACGAATTCATAAAACATGCCAGCATCTGTTAACAGTAAAAGACTTTTATCTTTTTGCGAATCCTGGAAGGCAATAAATCCTTCAGAAGCAGGGTAGGTCTCAATGGAGTCAATCGCAAAGCCAATGCTTTCTTCAAGCCGTGCCCGGTAAGGCTCATAATTCACCCCGCCGTAAACAAACAACTTGAAATTCGGGAAAATGTCTTCGATCTTTTTGCCGCCGGTTTTTGCGCTTAACCTATCGAAATACATCTGGCACCATGGGGGGATGCCTGATATGAGGGTCATATCCTCGTGTAGGGTTTCTTCCACAATGGCATCCACCTTTTGCTCCCAGTCCTCGATACAATTGATTTCAAAGCTCGGCAGGCGGTTCTTTTGCAGGTATTTAGGCACCAGGTTGGCAACGATTCCCGAGAGCCGGCCGACAGATATCCCGGCTTTTTTTTGCAGCAGCGGACTGCCTTGCAGGAAAATCATTTTGCCATTCACAAAATCCGATTTGCCGGTTTCGTGAATGTAATTGAGCAAAGCATTTCTCGCCGCCTTAATATGCTCGGGCATGCTTTCTTTGCTGATCGGGATATATTTAACGCCTGATGTTGTGCCTGAAGTTTTCGCCAAATATTCAGGTTTGCCGGGCCAAAGTATATTTTCATCGCCATGCGTTACGTGATCGATATAGGGCCGCAAATCTTCATAGTCGCGGATGGGAACGTTTTTCTTAAAATCATCGTATGTCCGGATGTGTTCAAAATGATGATCCTTCCCAAAGGCGGTGTTTTTAGCCGAATTGATCAGATGCTGAAATGTTTTGCGCTGCAGCTCAACCGACTGGGTTCGAATACGATTCAGATCCCTGTTTACCCATGCGGCAAAAACCCGGCTCAATGCAGCTTTTAGACCCATAATTAATTTGTTTCGGCAGGCTCGTCTTCTACGTCCTGGTGGCTATAGACCAGTTTGCGGTAGGCGACAACGAGGATGATATTTACAAAAGGAACTACGAAGATCATTCCGAGCCCAAAAGGCAACGAACCGACAA